>JAOBWQ010000601.1 GCA_025463425.1 Ilumatobacteraceae bacterium
AGTCGCAGGAGTCGTCCTCTTGGGCGCCTGTGGCAGCGACAAGAAGACCGAGACCGCAGCCACCACCGCGCCGACCACCGCAGCGAAGACGGCGGCGTCCACCGCAGCCTCGACCGCCGACACGACGGCAGCAACGACAGCGGCCACGACCGCCGGGTCCACCGAAGGCGGTGGAACCGTCGACTGCAAGCCGGTCAAGGCCGGGGTGCTCTCGGTGGTGACCAGCCTCCCTGGACCCAACTTCTGGGGCACCACCAACCAGGAGGTCGATCCCGATGCGATCAAGAGCGGCATCGAGTACGACCTCGCCAACGACATCGCCGCGAAGTGCGGCCTGAAGATGGAGTTCCGCAACGAAGGCTTCGATGCGATTGTCGCCGGCCAGATCTCGGCCGACAGCTACGACATCACGCTCTCGCAGGTCACCATCACCGCTGACCGCGCCAAGAAGGTCGACTTCTCCGTCGGCTACTTCAAGAGCGACCAGGGTCTGCTGGTGAAGAGCGGCACCAAGGTCGCGACGTGGGACGACGTCAAGAAGCTGAAGCTCGGCGTGCAGGCATCGACCACCGCCGAGTACTACCTCACCTCGGGCGAGGTCCCCGGCTGGACCCTCGACGGCGTCAAGTCGTACCCCGATCTCGCCTCGGCGTACGCCGCGTTGAACGCCGGCCAGGTCGACGGCATCGTCATCGACACGCCGATCAACCTCGGCCAGGCTGCCAACTCCGGCGGCAAGCTCGAGGTGGTGGGCCAGTTCAAGACGGGCGAGGAGTACGGAGCGATCTTCGGCAAGGGCAACGGCAAGAAGGCGATCTTCGACCCGATCATCCAGGGCCTGATCGACGACGGCACCGTCACGGCGTTGATCACCAAGTACCTCGGCGGCGACCCCACGACCGTGCCGTTCATCGACGTTCCTTCTTCCTGACCCTCCGTTGAACGAACCGAGCCTTCTCGCCGGCTCACCCGCCCCGCGGCGGGTGAGCCGGGTGCTCACGTATCGCAAGGCTGCAACCGCCAGCCTGCTGTTCCCGCCGGCCGGCATCCCGGCGATGTACCACTCACTGGAAGCTGGGCGGCTGGCTCGAGAAGGCGATGTGGAGGGTGCCCGCACGGCCGGCGGCAAAGCGCGCGACTGGTCGTGGTACGCGGTCGGCGTCGGGTTGACGGTCTACGTGATCGCGTTCTTGCTGTTCATCCTGTTCAACAACCACGGTGCGGTCCGGGTCGTCTTCTTCGGCTGGTCGATCCTGACCAACGGCAAAGCCTGGCACTCGATGCTCAAGGGCTTCTGGATCAACATCCAGGTGTTCTTCATCACCGAGATCATCGTTCTTGTGTGGGCGCTGGTGGTCGCCATCGTTCGACTCCTGCCCGGCAAGGCATGTCGGCCGATCCGAATGCTGGCCACGCTGTACGTCGACATCTTCCGGGGCATCCCGGCGATCCTCGTGGTGTACCTCGTCGGGCTCGGTTTTCTGCAGGCCAAGGTGCCTCTCGTCGGCGACCTGTCCGACAACCAGTACGTCATCCTCGCGCTCAGCCTGACGTACGGCGCGTACGTGTCCGAGGTGTACCGGGCCGGCATCGAGTCCGTTCACTGGAGCCAGGTCGCGGCAGCCCGCTCCCTCGGGCTGTCGTACACCCAGTCGCTGCGCCACGTCGTGGTGCCGCAAGCCGTGCGGCGGGTCATCCCGCCACTGCTCAACGACTTCATCGGGCTGCAGAAGGACACCGCGATCATCAGCGTGATCGGCGTGCTCGACGTCGTCAACCGGGCCCGTTTCATCAACAACGCCAAGGGCACGCTGGCTGCGTACTCGATGGCTGCGCTGCTGTTCCTGGCCGTCACGATCCCGTTCACGCGCTGGCTGGAGTGGCTGCAGAAGCGCAGCCAGAACCGCATGCAGGGAGGTCACTAGATGGCCTTCCTCGAGATCCGCGACGTGCACAAGCGCTTCGGCCCGGCGCACATCCTGCGCGGCATCAGCCTCGACGTCGAACTGCACCAGGTGGTCTGCCTGATCGGAGCGTCCGGCAGCGGCAAGAGCACGCTGCTGCGTTGCATCAACGCGCTGGAGGTCATCGACGGCGGCGTGATCAACCTCGATGGCGATCGGTGCAGCGGCCAGGGCATCGATGTCGATGCGCTGCGCCAGGAGATCGGCATCGTCTTCCAGTCGTTCAACTTGTTCCCGCACATGACGGTGCTCGACAACATCACCCTGGCGCCGCGCAAGGTCCTGCGCCTGCCCGCAGCGGAGGCCGAGGACCGCGCGATGCAGCTGCTGACGCGCATCGGCCTCGCAGAAAAGGCCAAGGACTACCCGGACCGGCTCTCCGGCGGTCAGCAGCAGCGCGTCGCGATCGTGCGGGCGCTGGCGATGGAGCCGCGGTTGATGCTGCTCGACGAGATCACCTCGGCCCTCGATCCGGAGCTGGTGGCCGAAGTGCTCAACATCGTCCGCGACCTCGCCCGCGACGGGATGACGATGATGTTGGCGACCCACGAGATGCACTTCGCCAAGGAGGTCTCCTCCAAGGTCTGCTTCCTGCACGAGGGTGTGATCCTCGAAGAAGGCCCGCCCGAGCAGATCTTCGGCGATCCCACCGAAGAGCGCACCCAGGCGTTCCTCAAGCGGATCATCGACGCCGGCCGTCTCTGACCTGACTGAGCTGGTCTGATGCGCGCCTGCACGACTTGAAGTCGGCGCGTCCGTGCCGATGCCAACCTTGTGCCTGCGTCCCTGCCACTTGACAGTGAGACAAAATCGTCTTATCGTCTCACCATGACACCCGCCGAGACGCGCATCCTCGATGCAGCCAAGGCGTGTTGCGAGAAGTGGGGCATCGCCAAGGTCAGCGTCGACGACATCGCGGCGGCCGCCGGCGTGTCCCGCGCCACGCTCTACCGGATGTTCCCCGGCGGGCGCGACATCGTGTTCGACGCGCTGAGAGTGCGCGAGCTGGAGGAGTTCTTCACCCGGCTCAAGCTCGGTGTGGTCGGGGCGGAGTCGCTGGAGGACCTGCTCGTGCGCACGATCGTGGTGGCCACTCATGAGCTCCGCGCCGACGACCACCTCGCCCTGATGCTGATGTCCGAGCCCGGCGACACGCTGTCGCACCTCACCGTGCAAGGCCTGCCACGCATCATCCGGATGGCGTCGCTGTTCCTCGCTCCGCTGGTGGACCCGTACCTCGGCCGGCAGGAAGCCGCCCGCCTGGTCGACCTGCTGTCGCGGCTCGTCATCTCGTACTTCCTCGCACCCTCCGAGCACGTCGACTTCGGCGACGAACCATCCGCTCGTTCCTTCATCCGCACACAGATCCTGCCGGCGTTCCAGACGTCGGACGCCATCCCATCAGGAGTTCCATCATGACCATCGTCCACAACGACAACCAGACCATCCTCGGTCGCGGTGAGATCAACGACATCGACCAGATCCTCGCAATCCCGCTGACCGACCCGAACGAGGTCGAGCACGTCGTCGTCAACAACGCCGACACGATCTTCACGTGGGACTACTC
>JAOBWQ010000604.1 GCA_025463425.1 Ilumatobacteraceae bacterium
AGGGCTGGGCGTCTCATCGGACCGCCGCAGCGTTGCACGGCTTCGACGGCGTCGTGCTCAACAAGCCGTTCCACGCGACGGTGATGCGCGGGCGCAACATCCAACGCGTCGGAGCGCACATCCACACCACGTCGGCGATGCCTCTCATCGACGCGGCCAACGTCGACGGCTTCGCCGTGACGAGCCCGACCAGGACGCTGATCGACATCGCTCCTTCACTGCCGCCGACCCAGCTGCTGAAGGCCGTCGCGTCAGCGTTACGCGATGGCAAGAGCACCGAGCGGTTCCTCCACGAACGCCTCGTCGCGCTCCGCGGCAGCGGTCGGTCGGGATGCCGCCGTCTCGTGAACGTGCTCGAGGGCGAGGAGATCCGAAGCGGTCAACCGAGCTGGCTCGAACGGCGCTACCTGGAGCTGCTCGCGTTCGCAAACCTGCCGAAGCCCCGCACCGAAGTGACGTTGACGCGAGCGGGCGACCACCTCGTGAGAGTCGACTGCCACTTCGAAGGGACCGACGTGGTCGCCGAGCTCCTCGGCTATCGCTGGCACCGAACGAAGGAGCAGATGCGCCGAGATGCGGAGCGCCTCAACCAGCTCCAACTCGATGGGTTCCGCGCCTTTCAGTTCACCTACGACCAGGTCGTGGAAGATCCCGGGACGACCCTGCACATCACCCGCACGGCACTCGGCCTGTGACCGGACATCCGCATTCATGTCACCACACATCATCAGGGTTGATGATGTGTGGTGACATGAACGGGTGGGTGGATAGCTTCGGGTGCCATGAGTGACGCCAGAACAGCAGCAGTGGGTTTCGACGGCAAGGTAGCGATCATCACCGGGGCGGGCGGCGGCCTGGGACGTCAGCACGCGCTGCTGATGGCCTCACGCGGAGCGCTGATCGTGGTCAACGATCTCGGTGGTGCGGTCGATGGCAGCGGCAGCGACAAGGGCGCAGCCGAGCGGGTCGTCGACGAGATCAAGGCGGCCGGCGGCGACGCCGTCGCCAACGCCGACAGCGTCTCGACGACGGAGGGCGGTGCAGCGATCGTGCAGACGGCGCTCGACGCGTTCGGCAAGGTCGACATCGTCATCAACAACGCCGGGATCCTGCGCGACAAGGCGTTCCACAACATGACGCCGGACCTCGTCGACGCCGTGCTGGCCGTGCACCTCAAGGGTGCGTTCAACGTCACCCAGGCCGCATGGCCGCACATGCGCGAGCAGGGCTACGGCCGTGTCATCAGCACATCGTCCGCTGCGGGCATCTTCGGCAACTTCGGCCAGGCCAACTACGGCGCCGCGAAGATGGGCCTCGTCGGCTTCACCCGCGTGCTCGCCGTCGAAGGCGCGAAGTACAACATCAAGGCCAACGCGATCGCGCCGCTCGCGTTGACGCGCATGACCGAAAGCCTGCTCGGCGCGCTGGGCGACAAGCTCGATCCCTCGCTGATCTCGCCGTTGGTCACGTACCTCGCCAGCGACGAGTGCGAGCCGACGGGCCGCGTCTTCAGCGTGGGTGGCGGCCGTGTCGCCGAGGTGTTCATCGGGGAGACCCAGGGCTACTACCACGCGGCGATCAGCCCGGAGGACGTACGCGACAACTGGAGCGCGATCACCGATCGCGAGGGGTACGCGGTGCCGGCCAACCTCGGCGAGGAGACCGCGCTCTTCTTGCCGTTCATGAAGTAGCCCTTCACGTCGGCGACGGCGATGCACTAGAACGATCGGCATGGACGTCCCACCCATCGACGTCGCGACGTTCCGGTCCGATGCAGCTTCCTGGCTGGACGCGAACCGGCAACACGCGCCGCGCGACTACGGCGCGATCTGCCCGCCGGACCTCATCGAGCCAGCGGTCGCATGGCAGCGGCGGCTCTTCGCGGCCGGCTTCGCGGGCATCCACTGGCCGATCGAGCACGGTGGCCGCGGCCTGACAGCCGCCCACCAGGCGGCGTGGATCGAGGAGTGCGCGCTCGCTGCTGTGCCGCCGTTCCTGAACATGGTCGGGCTGGTCCTCGCTGGGCAGGCCATCCAGAAGTTCGGCACATCCGAGCAACGATTCGACCATCTGCGCGCAACGTTGGAGGCAGACCAGGTCTGGTGCCAGTTGTTCAGCGAGCCGGGCGCCGGCAGCGACCTCGCCGCGCTCTCCACCCGGGCCGAGCACGACGGCGACCGCTACATCGTCAACGGCCAGAAGGTGTGGTGCAGCGGCGGTCGGTGCAGCGATTGGGGCATCCTCATGGCGCGCACCGATCCCGAGGCGCGCAAGCACGAGGGCATCTCGTTCTTCCTGTGCCCGATGGACCTCCCCGGGATCGAAGTCCGCCCGCTCCAGCAGATGACCGGCGAATCCGAGTTCGACGAGGTCTTCTTCACCGATGTCGAGCTACCGGCCGCCAACCTGCTCGGCCCCGAGCACGGCGGGTGGGGTGTCGGCATGGCCGTGCTGACCAACGAACGTGGTCACATCGGAGCCAGCGTGATCGGTCTCGAGCGGCGGATGGAGGCAATGTCGCGCCTCGGCACAGAGCGCGCCCTCGATCCGCTCCAGCGACAACGGCTCGCCGGTTTGCTGAGCCGGGGCAAGTCGTTCACGGCGATGGGTCAGCGGCAGGGGCCGATCGCTTCCACTGCGGCATCGCTGATGAAGCTCGGCATCACCGAGATGATGTTCGACGCGTCGATGCTGCGCGGAGACCTCGCCGGCGCCGACGCGATGCTCGCGGGCGCTGATTCCGCTGGCATCCTGGCAGCACCCGGCGGACGCATCGCCGGTGGAACCAGCCAGGTGCAGCGCAACATCATCGGCGAACGCCTGCTCGGGCTGCCGCGCTGATCGGATCGGGAATGGAGACATCATGACCTTCGAGAACCTGCCCCCGGAGAACGAACCGGACAAGAAGTTCGCCAACCACAAATCGGCCGCAAGCGGGAGCAGCGGGCCCAGCGTCGCGCTCATCGCCCTGCTGCTGCTGATCGCGTTGGCGCTCACGTTCGTGCTCCAGAACCGCGGTGAGGTGCGCACCCACTTCCTGTTCTTCGCCAAGACGGCCAAGGTCTGGGCCACCATCGGCGTTGCGCTGGTGATCGGCGCCGGGCTCGATCGACTCGCCAGCATCTGGTGGCGGCGACGCAAGCAGAAGAGCACATCTGTCTGATGTCGATCGTCTGATGCCCGCTGCAAACCTCGCAATCCACGACCTCGGCGGTGACGGACCCATCACCCTGTACGCGCACGCGACGGGCTTCCACGCGCACTGCTGGGCACCGGTCACCTCGTCGCTGCCGGCGCTGCACAACGTCGGCTACGACGCACGCGGTCACGGCGACACACCCAACGGTGCAGACTGGGCAGCATCCGATCACGTCGACTGGAACGTGTACGGCCACGACTGTGCGGGCGTCGCCGAATCCCTGTCGGCTGACGGACAGGTGCTCGGCGTCGGCCACAGCATGGGCGGTGCGGCGCTGCTGATGGCTGCGCTGGCGGAGCCGAAGCTGTTCTGCGGGCTGGTTCTCTATGAGCCGATCGTGATGCCGCCGATGGAGCCTGGCGTCGAGCCGGTCGCCGGCGGCAACCACCTGGCGATCGGTGCGCGCAAGCGGCGCAGCAGCTTCCCCAGCTTCGAGGCCGCGATCGCCAACTACTCGGCCAAGCCGCCAATGGACATCTTCACGCCTGAGGCCGTCGAGGCCTACGTCCGCTTCGGGTTCACCCAGGGCGACGACGAGGTGACCTTGAAGTGCTCTCCCGAGCACGAGGCGCGCACATACGAGGCAGGCGGTCTGCACCACACCTGGGAACGGCTCGGCGAGCTGCGCGTGCCGGTCTGGGTGCTGTGCGGGTTGCCTCAGGTCGGCCAGCCGTCGGCGGGCACGAAGATGCTCGCCGAGCGCATCCCCGGGGCGCGCTACATCGAGCTCGACCACCTCGGCCACTTCGGTCCGATGCAGGCACCGAACGAGATCGCTGCCCTGGTCAGCGAGGCATCCGAGGCCTTCCGCACTCCGTGACACCCACCGCGTACGATGGGTGCATGTTCCCCGTGCCGACCAGCCTCTCGCCGAGCCGGGTCGAATCGTTCCTGTCCTGCCCGATGCAGTTCCGCTTCGCCAGCATCGAACGCATCGCCGAGCCACCGCAGATCCACATGACCCGTGGCTCGCTGGTGCACCGCGCGCTCGAGCTGCTGTTCACCCATCCCGCCGATGCGCGCACAGCCGAGGTCGCGGTCCAGGCACTCGACGCAGCGATCGTCGAGTACCGGTCGGACCCTGACTTCGTCGACCTCCGCCTCACCGATGCCCAGGCAGACGTACTGTTCGCCGACGCGCTGGACCTGGTCCACAAGTACTTGCAGATGGAAGATCCCCGCGCCGTGCGAGACATCGGGCTCGAGCTCCGGCTCGAAGCCGGCGTCGGGGATCTCACCCTGCGCGGCATCATCGACCGGCTCGATCTCGATGCCGACGGCAACCTCGTCGTCGTCGACTACAAGACCGGTCGGGCGCCCGGCGCGAACTTCGAGCAGGGCAAGATGACCGGCGTCCATTTCTACTCGTTCCTGTGCCAGGCCCTGTTCGGCCGGATCCCTTCGAAGATCCGCCTGATGTACCTGAAAACCGGCGAGGTGATCGAGGCCACGCCGTCGGCGCAATCGGTCCGTTTCGTCACCACCCGCACCGCAGCGGTGTTGAAGGCCGTCGAGAAGTCGTGCGTCAGCGGTTCGTTCCAGCCGCGGGTCAGCACGCTCTGTGGCTCGTGCTCGTTCAAGCAGTGGTGCCCGGCGTTCGGCGGCAACCCCGATCTCGCCGCGGTGGAGGCGCCGCTGGTGTTCGGCTCCGCCGTCGCCGCGTGACCCCAACCGAGGCGTTGCCTCAGATCGCGGCCTTCGACGCCTGGGCAGACGCCCAGCTGGAGCTGCTGCGTGGCAACCCGGCGGCCGACTTCCTCTTCGCCAATGCCAGCCATCTCGGCGACTTCAGCGTGATCTGGCACATTCTCGGCCTCGCCCGCGGCCTCACCAGTGACGAGCGCGCCGACCAGGCACTCGCGCTGTCGGTGATGCTCGGCGTGGAGAGCGTGCTGGTCAACCAGGGCGTCAAGCGCCTGTTCCGTCGCACCCGCCCTACCGAGACCGGCGACGACCGCTACACGATCCGCAAGCCCACCACCAGCAGCTTCCCCAGTGGACATGCGTCGTCGGCGTTCGTCGCGGCGAGCCTGCTCACCTCGTGGGGCGGGCGGCGCACAGCACCGATCTGGTTCACGCTCGCCACGGTGATCGGGCTGAGCCGCGCGTACGTGCGCATCCATCACGCCAGCGATGTCGTCGGCGGTGCCGTTGTCGGCATCGCGCTCGGCGCCGTGGCCACGCGCATCGCCCGGCGACTGCTGGCCTGACGGCTGACGTAGCCTCACGCCATGGTCGACCTGCCCACGTTCGATGTGAAGATGTCCGATGCCGAGGGCCTGATGTGGCGGATGGAGAAGGATCCCCACCTGTCCTCGACCTTCGCGAACGTCACCATCCTCGACCGCAAGCCCGACTTCGAGCGGCTCGTGCGGCGGATGGAGCACTCGACCCTGATCGTGCCCCGGCTCCGCCAGCGAGTCCAGCCCGCGCCGGCCAACCTCACCTCACCGATCTGGGTCGACGACTCCAACTTCGACATCCGCTACCACGTCCGCCACATCGCCCTGCCGAAGCCGGGCACCATGCGTCAACTGCTCGACCTGGCCAGCCTGATCGCCAACGATCCGTTCGACCGCACCCGGCCGCTCTGGCAGTTCGTCATCGTCGACGGCCTGCGTGGCGGCAAGTCGGCGCTCGTCGAGAAGCTGCACCACACGATCGCCGACGGTGAGGGCATGGTCCAGCTCAGCTTGGCGTTCCTCGACTTCGACGCCGACGCCCCGGAGCCACCGCCTCTCGACGCCGACACGATCGATGCCGCGACGGAAGCTGCCGCAGCGACGACGGCCAACAACGACGTGTGGCGCGAGCTCGTCGCCGGCAGCCTGCGCATGCCGATCGGAATCTTCCGCCAGGTCCGAGATCTGCTCGCCGATCCGGCCAGCATTCCCGACGCCGGGGCCGCAGCGGCCGATTCGATCCGTGGAGTGCTCAGCCAGCTCAGCGATGTCGAACACGCCCGCTCACCGCTGTGGACCGAGCGCTCCCTGCGCCGACGGATCGAGACCCTCCGGGCGCCGTACACGGAGACCCGCGACGCGGCCCGCAAGCTGGGCGGCAAGCTGAACACCGCGTTCATCACCGTCGCCGCGGAAGCCGCCAGTCGCTACCACATCGAGATGGGCGCGCCGGTCGAGTTCCTCCGCTCGTCCATGGCGATCAGCACGCGCAGCGAGGCGTCCGGTGCCAATGCGTTCTCCCTGGTTCGGATGCTGATCCCCACCGGCGAGATGTCGATCACCGATCGCTTCGAGGCGATCAACATCGCGGCCAGCGCTGCACGGGGCAACAACA
>JAOBWQ010000635.1 GCA_025463425.1 Ilumatobacteraceae bacterium
AACGGTTCCGCCACACCGGGACGCTGCAGATCGAAGGCGACCAGATCGCGCGCTGGATCACGCCGTCGTTCCGTGCCGCTCGGTTCAGCGACACCGACACGTTGGCCGAGATCCGCCGCGTGCACGCGTCCAGCGGCCAACTGATCGACCCGCACACGGCCACCGGCACCGCCGCGGTGCGCGCGCTGGATGCCACCGCCGATGGCCGCCCGGTCGTCACCCTTGCCACCGCGCACCCGGCCAAGTTCCCGGATGCGGTCGAGCAGGCCACCGGCATCCGCCCCCCACTGCCGGCCCACCTCGCCGACATCTTCGCCCGCGAAGAACGTCTGCACCGGATCGACAACGACCTCGTCGCGGTCCAGGCCTTCGTCCGCCGATCCGTCGCCCGCTGACCCAGTCGATCAGCCGGGAGCCGCCCGGTCGATCGCCGTGCGCGCGAGCTGCAGGGCGCCGGCGAAGAAGTCCTTGTTCGGGAACTGGGCGCCGATCACGACGTAGACGTTGTCGCGGGATTCCGTTGCGTCGCTGTGGATGCTGGTCGTCTGGGGCGCGACGCCGTGGCCGAGGTACACCGTCACCGTTCGGAGCGGCCCGGTGACCGGATAGGCGCAGAAGTTCTTGTCGGTCTCGCCGATCCCGTGCTCGCGCGTGCCCGGCGACGCAGTGACGTGGAGCGCCGTGGACACCTCCTCGGCGGTGAGCAGGTCGCACGGATCGCCGTACGTCGCCACCGCCTGTCGCCACTCCGCAGTGGTGGCCGGTCGCACCGAGCGCGCCGCGGCGAGCAGGGTGTCGCGGCCGACCGCTTGGCCGTCGAGGACGAACTCAAGCCCGTCGGCTTTCCACGTGACCTCCGAGCTCTCTGACACAGCGCCGCCGCCCCCGACGTTCGCAATGTAGAAGCCGTGCGCACCGTTGACGTCGACGGCTTCCAGCTCGCCGGCATCGAGCCCGAGTCGAGCCGTCACGGAGGTCGTCTCGCTGCGCGTGGACAGGTCGATCGACGCGTGGATCGGGTCGGCACCGTACCGGCTGTGACTGAACTCGGCGATGGCGGGGTCGACCGCCTCCATGATCCATCCGGGGCGCTCGCTCAAGCCATCGGGGAGCGGCTCGCTGCCGACCTGCAGCTGATGTTCGGCATCGATCGTCAGTCGAGTGGACAGCTCGATCAGGTCGTCGTCGGTGATCCGCCGACTGGTGAGGCGTACCCACTGGCGAGCGGTCTGGCCGGCTGCATGCACGAAGAGCACCCGGTTGCCCTGCCAGGTGCGGCCCAACACGGCTGGTTGCCCGCCGATCGTGATCGAGTTCACGCCGGTCATCGTCGCCACCGACGTGTCGTTGTCGGGATCGACGTAGGTCTGATCGTCGACGGCCGACCAGTCGATGACGACGATCGGGCCATCGGGAGCAGCATCCGTCGCGTAGACGACCGAGCGGACCAACGCCGGATCGTCGATGGTGGGGTCCGGCTCGATGACGTGCCCTCCCAGAGACGGCCATCCGTCGAGATCGACGATCCACTCCAGGCTCGGCGGTCCGCTGACGGACCGTACTGCGGGATCGCGACGTACGACGACCACGAGGCCCACGACCACGATCGCCGCCGTCGCTGCCACCGCGAACGCTCTGATCGCGACCGATCGCGTCCGAGTCCGCGGACGCGACGACGGATGGAGCGGCGCACGCAGCATCACCGCGCGCAGGTCGTTCGCAGCGTCCCGGGCGATGCGGTCGATCGCTGACTCGCGATCCTCGAGGTGGGTTGTCTCAGCCAAGTTCGACCTCCATGGATACGTTGCCCAGCCGCTCATGAAGGGCGAGGCGGGCGCGGGACAGATGTGTCTTGACCGTGCCCGTCGAGCAGCCGAGCAGATCGGCGATCTCCGCGATCGGCAGGTCGTCGACGTAGTACAGGGCCACAGCCTGGGCCTGCCGACGCGGCAGGCTCGCGACGGCGGTCCAGAAGGGGGCTGAGTCGGGTTGTTCCTCGACCGCCTCGGTGGGCATGCGCCCGGCATAGCGGGCGAGGGCGCGGACCTCCCGTGCGAGTCGGGTCCATCGAGTGGCCGCCTTGTTCAGGACTGCCCGGCGCACCCATGCCTGCGGATCGTCGTAGTTGGCGATGGTGCCCCAACGGCGGTGCGCGGCGTCGAAGGCGTCCTGGACGAGGTCCTCGGCGTGGCCACGGTCGCCGGTGACGGCGTATGCCAGCGCCAGCGTCCGCCGGTAGGTGGACTCGTAGAACCGTTCGAACTCGACCGACACGTGGACCCCTGAAGTCTCCGGAACGGCTTCGTCCGGGCTCGGTCCCTCCTCACGTGCCACGACCATCGGATACTGACTCTCCCCGGCGGTCTGTGCGGTTGACCCGTGTGCCGAACTTCTCGAGCGATCCCATTGTTGCAACGTCGCTCGACAGGTGGATAGGGTACGCCCGTTCGGGCTCCCGAACCGTGTGTCCCGATGCGCCCAGCAGCTGTTGCAGGCGGAACCGTGAACATGCGAACTCCTCTGCTGGTGGTGTGGTCCGGCGTCGTTCGTGCAACGTGCACGGCGAGCGCCCCTGTGCCGAACCAGCTCTCGGTCCCACCAGGGACACCCCCGGAAAGTAGGTCCTCGTGGCTGCAGATGCCCTCGAACAGTCGGTGCTCGAGTCCAAAGATCGCGAGCAGCTGATGGCGATCGCCTCGGCGCTCGGCGTGAAGAGCACCTCGCGTGCCAAGAAGGCGGATCTGATCCAGAAGATCCTCGAGACCACGGGCGCGATCCCGGCTGGCGGCGCCTCCAACACTGCCGCAGCGCCGGACCCGGCACCGATCTCGCTGTTCGACTCGGCCCCGGCGGCATCGCCCGCGGCCGCCGGCGACGAGGTCGTGCTCGGTGCCGACGGCGAGCCGTTGGCCGATTGGGAGATCGAGCTGCTCAACCAGGGCATCAGCACCGACACCACACCGTTGCCTCCGGCCGGCAACCACCGGTCCGCGCCCGCACGCAGGAGCTCCCCGGCTCGACCCGATGTCGCAGCCGCCGACGCCGACGGCGAAGGGGATGCCGACGGCGATGACGACGACGCCGGTGCCGATGGCGAGGGTGGTGCGGACGGCGATGGAGGTCCTGACGGCGATGGCGCCGATGGGGAGAGCCGCAACCGCCGGCGTCGGCGTCGGCGCAACAAGAACCGCAGCGAGGTCGGGCCTGACGGCGAGCGCGTCGAAGCGGCCCCGCGGCCCGGCCAGCAGCCGGCCAACGGTGGCGGTGCACCGCAGAACGGCGGCAACGGCGGACAGAGTGGCCAGGGGCAGCAGAACGGTCAGAACCGCAACGAGAACGGGCGCGACCACAACCGCAACGACCGGTTCGATCGCTCCGAGTCAGCGGACTCGTCGTTCGGCCAGGATCCGGTGGAGGTTTCCGGCTACCTCGACCTGCGCGACGAGGGCTACGGCTTCCTGCGCGTCAACGGCTATCTGGCGAGCCGCGACGACTCCTACATCCCGGTCAAGCTGACTCGTCAATTCGGCCTCCGCAAGGGTGATCACGTCACCGGGCTCAGCCGCCCGCCCGCGCGCAACGAGAAGAACCCGGCACTGCTCGAGGTGCACACCATCAACGGTGAGGACCCGGACAAGGCCCGGTCGAGGCCGCGGTTCGAGGACCTCACCCCAATGTTCCCGGACACGAAGCTGACCCTCGAGAACCCGGGCGAGTCCAGTCCGGACAACACGATCGCACGCATCATCGATCTGGTCAGCCCGGTCGGCCTCGGTCAGCGCGGACTGATCGTCTCGCCACCCAAGGCCGGCAAGACCACGATCGTCAAGACGATCGCGGCGGCCATCGAGCGCAACCACCCGGCCGTCAAGCTGATCGTGCTGCTCGTCGACGAGCGGCCCGAGGAGATCACCGACATGCGCCGCGACCTGGCCGGTGAGGTCATCGCGAGCACCTTCGACCGGCCGACCGAGGAGCACACCCAGCTCGCCGAGATGTGCATCGAGAAGGCCAAGCGCCTCGTCGAGCAGGGCGACGACGTCGTCATCATCGTCGACGGCATGACCCGCCTCGGCCGTGCCTACAGCCTGGTCGCGCCGACGACCGGCCGGATCATCGCCGGCAGCATCGACGCCGGCGCGCTCTACGCGCCGAAGCGGTTCTTCGGCGCCGCGCGCAACGTCCAAGAGGGTGGCTCGCTGACGATCCTCGCCACCGCACTCGTCGGCACCGGGAGCCCATTGGACGACGCGATCCTGCAGGAGTTCGCCGGCACCGCGAACATGGAGCTGCGGCTCGACCGCCGGCTCGCCGAGCGGCGGATCTATCCGGCGATCGACGTCGCTGCGTCCAGCACCCGCCACGAGGAGCTGCTGTTCAGCGGGCCGCAGCTGCAGGCCGTGTGGAAGCTTCGCCGGGAACTGTCCGACCTCGCCGCGGACGGCGGTGTGGCCGCTGGTCTCGAGCTCCTGGTGAGTCGGATCGCGGCATCTCCGACGAACGACGAGTTCCTCGGCGCCGCCCGGTAGCGTGCTGCGTTTCGCCGTTTCGCCGGTAGGCTTTCTCATCCGTTCTCAACTTGGAGACTTGTCATGCAGTCAGCAATCCACCCCACCTACTCCGACATGGTCGTCAAGTGCACCTGCGGGAACACCTTCACGACGCAGAGCACCAAGACCGGCGCACTGAGCGTCGAGCTCTGCAACGAGTGCCACCCGTTCTTCACCGGCAAGCAGAAGCTCGTCGATGCCGGCGGCCGGGTCGAGCGCTTCAACAAGCGCTACGGCGCGCGCAAGGGTGCCTGATCACCCGCTGAGCACGAACTGACGGCACTCCCTGCCGTCGACCTCTCCACGAGCCACCCGATCCGTCGGGTGGCTCGTGCCGTTTTCGGCTGCTCCGCGCCGCGAGCGTGCCACGGTCCGCTCACGATCTGACACAACGCACACGAAGTCTTGTGTTCAGCCGGGCGGGTCGGCGGCCGATAGCTCTTCTGACGAAGACCGCCCGCCCATTGCGGGCAGGTTCGGTCGTCACGCATGTCTGGTCAACATGTCGCGAAGGGACAGCCACACCTTGCCCACCAACGATTCCGCATCAATCACCCACCTCCTGCGCCGCACCGAGTACGTCGCTCGGCCGAGCCGCGTCAGCGCGCTGGTGGGTCTACCCTCGCTCGACGCTGCGATCGACGACATCCTCAACGTCACCACACCGGTCGCGTTGCCGACCAGCATCGATCACGACATCGACGGCCACGGCTGGGACCAGTACGTCGAGGCCACACAGTGGTGGTTCGACCGGATGGTGGACTCGCCGAAGCCGATCCAGGAGAAGATGACGTTCTTCTGGCACGGCCACTTCACGAGCGCGTGGGACAAGGTCAACTCGACCTTCATGATGATGACGCAGAACAAGCTGTACCGCGACAACGCGCTCGGCAACTTCCGCACCCTGGCCCAGGCGATGGCCGTGCAGCCGGCGATGCTGGTCTACCTCGACAACGTCGACAACCGGAAGGGCTCGCCGAACGAGAACTTCGCGCGAGAGCTGCTCGAGCTCTTCACGCTGGGCATCGGCAACTACGCCGAGTCCGATGTCGAGGCTGCGGCCAAGGCGTGGACCGGCCACGGGATCGACTGGACCGAGACATCCCCGACCTACGAGCACTACAAGTTCACGACGAACCAGCACGACAAGACGCAGAAGACGTTCCTGGGCCGCACCTTCAACTTCGACGGCCCGGACATCATCGATCAGATCCTCGTCAACGACGCCGCGAAGAAGCTGGTCTCGGCGCGGTTCATCATCGCCAAGCTGTGGGAGTACTTCGCCCATCCCGGTCCGCCGGCCGCAGTGCTGGATGCGCTGCAGGCTGGGTTCGCCGCCGATTGGGACATCAAGGGGCTGCTCAAGCGGATGTTCTTGCGCGACGAGTTCTACTCGGCGACGGCCAAGCAAGGCCTCCTGCGATCGCCGGTCGATTGGGTGGTGGCGACGATGTACCAAACCGGGCTCCGCTCGGCCGTGCTGAACCCGCAGTGGTACGTCGGCTACATGGGCCAGGTCCCGTTCAACCCGCCGAACGTGGCCGGATGGAAGTCCAACGGCTACTGGATCAACACCACGACGGTCGGCGCGAGGGCCGAGTTCGCACAAGGGGTCACCTGGCACCTTCGTGACTCCTACGACGGCATCACCAAGATGACGATCCCCACAGCGGTCTCGACGATGGCCGACCTGTTCGGCCTCAACCCCCTGTCGGTCACGAGCTACAACGCGTTGAGCGGGTACCTGACGGCCCAGCGCGCCGCGCAGCCGTACGGCGACTGGTGGGAGCCGACGAACCTGCTGACGATGTCGATGCTCGCCCCCGAGATGCACCAGGCCTGAGGAGCGACCCATGGATCCCGA
>JAOBWQ010000672.1 GCA_025463425.1 Ilumatobacteraceae bacterium
CCGAAGGCCGCCTCGGCCGCGATCCTCGAGGCCGCCGCGGCCGGGATCGCCTTCATCGTGTGCATCACCGAGGGCATCCCTGCGCAGGACGAGGCGCGTGTGTACAACACGCTGCTCCGCGACCACCCGAACACCCGTCTGCTCGGCCCGAACTGCCCGGGCATCATCAGCCCCGGGAAGTGCAACATCGGCATCACCGCCGGCGAGATCGCCGCGCTGCCCTCGGCCGCCGGCCCCAACGTCGGCATCGTGTCGCGTTCGGGAACGCTGACCTACCAGGCCCTGTACGAGCTCAAGCAGCGCGGCATCGGCGTGTCGACCTGTGTCGGCATCGGTGGCGACCCCGTGCCCGGGACCAACTTCATCGACTGCCTCAAGGAGTTCCAGGCCGATCCCGAGACCCACGCGATCATCATGATCGGCGAGATCGGCGGCTCGGCCGAAGAAGAGGCCGCCGAGTACATCAAGGCCAACGTCACCAAGCCGATGAGCGCGTACATCGCCGGCGTCACCGCACCGGCGGGCAAGAAGATGGGTCACGCCGGCGCGATCGTCAGCGGTGGCAAGGGCACGGCCCAGGGCAAGATGGACGCACTCGCCGCCGCTGGGGTGCGGGTCGGCCTCAACCCCACCGAGGCCGGCGACCTGATGGCCGAGATCGTCGCCACCCTGTAGGTC
Organism: Ilumatobacteraceae bacterium; assembly: GCA_025463425.1. Lineage (GTDB taxonomy): Bacteria > Actinomycetota > Acidimicrobiia > Acidimicrobiales > Ilumatobacteraceae > WLMZ01. The sequence continues at coordinate 679 of JAOBWQ010000672.1, forward strand.
GAAGGGCTTCGGCACCTGAGGCGCACCGCATCGGTGGGCAGAGCGAGAAGAGCCCCGGGCCAGTGGCCCGGGGCTCTTTCATGTGTGCAGTGCTCGTTCGTTCGTCAGCTCACACCGGCGGGGGAGGCGGCGGCGGCGTGAAACCACCACCACCTGGCGGGGGCGGAGGCGGCGGGGGCTGCATGCCTGGGGGCGGCGGCGGTGCGCCCGGGCCGCCGGACGGGCCACCGAACTGACCCTTCAGCTTGTTGATGTCCTTGAGGTCGTTGAGGTCGCCACCGGACTCCTTGAAGCCGAGGAACGAACCGGCAACGACGGCGATCGCGGCGAGCAGCGCCAGGTAGAGGCCGGCACCGCGTGAGAGGCCGGTGTCTCCGACGTAGTCGACGCCGTCGCTGAAGAAACGGATCAGCACCAACAGGAACGCCAACGCCGATGCACCGAGGAAGATCAGCGGAGCTGGCATGGTGGCTGGCAGCTTGAAGATGTCGAGTGCGGCGAGCACGGTGAGGACACCGATGGCGACGAGGATCAACCACGGGACGGTGCCGGTGAAGAAGTAGTCCGAACCGGAGAGGCTGTAGTCGACAGACACGAACTGGTTCGAAGCCGAGTAGCCCCACCACGACAGGAAGTACGCGATCAGCATCACGACGCCACCACCTGCCTTCAACCAATCAGATGGTTTGAACTTGCTGAAATCCACTGTCTGCCTCCAGGTGCGCCGGATCGGAACTTGCTTGCTCTCAGGCACCGTACACCGAACCCAATCGTGGGTCGTGCACCATCACCTGCGGGTACCACCACTGTTCGCGTGCGCGGACACCGCGTTACACGAGCCGTGATCGAGCCGGTCGCGCCGCTGAACAGTTCGTCAAGCGGGCCGGGTCGGCGGCGGAATGTTGCTCTATGGTCGAGGCGTGGCAACAGCTCTTCTGTCCGTGTTCGACAAGTCCGGCGTCGTCGAGTTGGCGACCGGTCTCCACGATCTCGGCTGGAGGTTGATCAGCAGTGGCGGCACTGCCAAGGCCATTGCCGATGCGGGTCTGCCGGTCACCGACCTCGCCGAGCTGACGGGCTTTCCTGCGATCCTCGGCCATCGCGTCGTGACGCTGCACCCGGCCATCCACGGTGGTCTGCTCGCTGATCTCGATCAACCCGAGCACCTCGCCGATCTCGAGAAGTACGGCATCGAGCCGTTCGCCCTGGCGGTCGTCAACCTGTACCCGTTCTCCACGAACCCGAGCATCGACCTGATCGACATCGGGGGGCCGACGCTGATCCGCGCCGCGGCGAAGAACCATGCTCACGTCGGCGTGGTGATGGACCCGGCCCAGTACGAGCCGGTGCTGAACGAGATCCGCGAGCATGGCGCGCTGACCGCGACCACCCGTCGATCACTGGCGGCAACAGCGTTCGCGCGCATCGCCGCCTACGACGCCGAGATCGCCAACTGGTTCGCCGCCGATGCCGAGCAGCCGTTGCCGTCGTCGCTGCACCTGTCGCTCGACCTCGCCCAACCCCTGCGTTACGGCGAGAACCCGCACCAGGAGGGCGCCCGCTACCGGCGTGCCGGCGCGACGAGTTGGTGGGACACCGCCGTGCAGCACGGCGGCAAGGAGCTCAGCTACCTCAACGTCTACGACACCGAAGCCGCGTGGCGGATGGTCAACCGCTTCGACGCTCCTGCTGTCGTCATCGTCAAGCACGCCAACCCGTGCGGCGTCGCGGTGCGCGACACGATCGCCGAGGCGTACGTGCTGGCGAACGCGTGCGATCCGGTGAGTGCGTTCGGCGGGATCGTCGCCGCCAACCGCGAGGTCGATGCCGAGATGGCTACCGCGCTCGCGCCGGTGTTCACCGAAGTCGTCGTCGCTCCATCGTTCACGCCGGAGGCGCTCGCGATCTTGACGGCGAAGAAGAACATGCGCGTGCTGTCCGCGTCCTCGGCGCCGGCAGCCGGTCTCGACGTGCGTGCGATCGATGGCGGGTTGCTCGTCCAGCAGGCCGACACCGTCACGATGGATCG
>JAOBWQ010000617.1 GCA_025463425.1 Ilumatobacteraceae bacterium
CTGGGCGATAGTTCGGGGCCCCAGGCGGATCAGCCGTCTGTGTTGTAGGCGACCGTTGCTTGGCAGAAGCCGTTGGCACCGTTGGCGAAGTTGTCGAGCTCGAGGTGGTAGCTCACGCCAGTCGCGACGATCTCCGGGACCGGCGGCGTGATCACGTGATGGACGACGATATTGGTCTGCCCGCCTCCGTTGATGATCGGCCCGATCGCAACGCTGTTCAGCGAACCCCCGGAGAGGACATCCCTGATCAAGAAGCCGGAATAGCTGCTCGTCGCTCCATCAAACATGGCGACGTCAACAGAGGTCAGCCGTGCGCCGACCGGGACGACCAACGCGACGAAGCCGTTGACCGATGTCGTTCCGGTGTTCCCGAGGCACACACCGACAGGCACCACCGACATCGTGATGCCAGCTGCCACGGTCAGGAACCGCATCGAGTACTCGTCGTATGTGTCCACGCGGGCCGACCTGGCAGCAGCGTTCGCGACCGTCGCGACTGCCGCGACCGCGCCGTCGACCTCGGGTTTGGTGTAGTAGCGGTCGTCGTGATTGTGGTCGGCGTAGAAGCCGACGATGTCGGCGACCACATCCACCGTGCCGGAGTTGTTGAACAAGCTCACCGTGCCGGCCACCGAGAGCTTGACGTCGACCTTGTTCGGAGTCGCGGGCGCGCCGGCAACCCAGTTGAGGCTGGAAGCCAACGGCTGCGCCGCGTCTGCAGGCCATACGGTGAGGAAGCTGCCGATCGTGCCATTCACGACCGTGACGTTCATCGCGACCGCGTTCGCGTCAGCGGGGATCGTGCAGTTGCCGTTGGTCCCGGTCACAGCCTGCGTGTACGTCTCACCGGGCAAAAGCGGATGACCGCGAGAGCCGACCTGGCTCGCGGCTCGAGTGTCCAACAATCGACACGGTGTGATTGGAACGAAGACGTCTCGGTCACCGCTCGACACGATCGCATTCGCGCTCGGCAGGCCGACCCCGGCGACGACGGTCACGGCGACGGCAGCCGCCATTGTGGTCCAGCGGGCGCGATCGAACATGAGTGCCTCCGGGGCAGAGGGGCGCACCCTACATCCATCCCAGGGATCGCTGGAACGAGCGCATCGGCGGCGGGCCGCTCTCAGGGCCAGCACGAATAGACCACTGACCCGGTCGCGCCCTCGGGAGACGACGTCGCCTGCGACAGACGAAGCCCACCAAGAATGCCGATGCGCCTGATGTGTTCGCTGTCATGTCGCCGCTGACGTCGTTCTGTTCAGCGGGTTCTGCGTCCATCGTGGCGAAATGTCGGATTCCGATCGGTGTGGGATCAGTAGGTTCGAGCCGATGCATGACCACGTGATGGATGCCGAGTCCGCTGTCGACATCCTGGGTGCGCTGGGTGACGGAGGGGTCGACGTGCGACTCTGCGGCGGATGGGCAGTTGACGCATTGCTCGACGAGCAGACCCGAACTCATTCGGATCTCGACGTCTGGCTGGAGGCGGCGCAATTCGAGCAGGTGATCACCGTTCTCGCTCGCGTCGGGGTGGATCGGCTGTACCCGTGGGGCGACGATCGGCCATGGAACTTCGTCGTGCACGACGGTGCACGCCGGCGTGTCGACCTCCACGCGTATGAGCGCATTCGCGACGGGTCGATCCATTACGGCGGATTCGAGGTCGGCCAGACATATCCATCGGAGGCTCTCGACGGACGCGGATCCATCAACGGCATCGACGTGCGCTGCGAGTCTCCGACATGGTCGCTGAGGTGGCATACCGGATACCCGAAGCGACCGGTGGACTTCCACGACGTTGGCCGACTGTGCAAGAAGTTCGACCTCGAACTGCCACACGAATTCAGCACCTCTCAAGCAGTTCCGCCGTACCCATAGGCGCTGATATGGCGCTTGCTTGAGTGACGGCGATGATGGGAGTTCTGCGCCGATGTTGTACGTGCTTCTGTTCGGCGTTGCGAATCGGTCAAGAGGTGACCGGCTCGGTGAGACGACGCAGCGAGGCGAGCGCCGGCGGACCCCAGCTGGGCTTTCCACCAGGCTCACCAGCTGCCGCGATGGAAAGACTGCCGATAGCCCGCCACACGGCCCAGCCACGGGCGCGGCGCCAGGTGGCGTCGTCCGAAGCCAGCGGGTCGGCGCTCTGGAACCGTCGGATCGCCTCGAGATCGGGGAGGAGTATCCAGCACGCGGCCAGATCGAGGGCCGGGTCGCCCGCGCACAGGTCCCCGAAGTCGACCACGCCACAGAAGTCGCCGTTCGCGGTGAGGACGTTGGCTGGGTGCAGGTCCCCGTGCAGCCAAAGCCGCGGCCCCTGCCAGTCGGGTGCGGTCACCGCGTCATCCCAGATCGTTTGGATCGCAGCTGAGCTGGGAATCAACCCTGGCTCCGTCCCGGCCACTGCCGCGCAGAGGCCGCTGATTGCGCCGAGCTTCCATTCGACACCGACCGCAACCTGTTTCAGTGGTCCGCCTCTATCGCGCCCAGCGGGCGCCCCGGTCGGGGCGGGTCGGTGCAGTGCGATCATGAAGGCTGCCAGCGCGTCGGCTGCTGAGTCGCCGTGTATGGCGGAGGCACGGTCGGCGGGCGTACCTGGAACCCAGGTTGTGACGATCCACGGATGTGGGTAACGCTCCGAGGGTTGACCTCGGCGCTGGGGCACCGGGACGGCCAGGGGTAACAGCGGAGCGAGTGAGGGAAGCCAGGTGCTTTCCTTGAGCAGAAGCGCATCTGCCCCATCCGTGTGCCAGGGCAGCCGCACGGCGAGGTCTTCGCCAAGTCGCCACAACTGGTTATCCCACCCACGTGCCCCAAACGCAATGGCACGATCAGCTAGATCGGGGTGCTGGTCCAACAACAGCTCTCGCACCAGGTCGGCGGTCAGCTCCATCTCGACGCGCGCCACCCGAACGACTGTAGATCGCATCACACCCCTATGGACCGAGGAGCTCCGCGCTCCCGAACGCCGGGCCGCCCGCCAACACGGATGCGCCGATATGGGCGCGGGCGGTCTGTCGGCGGTGTTCGTCCTTCTGTCGTGTCGCTATGGGTGGGATGTGGGTGGCAGGTGGTAGCCGAGTTCGGCAAGCAGGGCGCCGAGTTCGCTCTCGATGTGTGACGCCTCTGTCGTGGACAAGTCGTGTTGCCATCGTCCGATCGAGTCCTGAGCTGTCGATGTGGTGGTGTGGTGGGCGTACGAGGGCCGCTGGGCGAGGACCAAGGTGGCGTCGAGGCGAACGCCGAGCCAGCTGCCAAGCGTTCGTGCGACGTCCTGGAGGCTGGTCGCGCAGTCCTCGTATCGGATCAACACGCGATCGATGGTGGACGGGGTACTCGCCATCAATTCGTACTGCGCACGCAGAGTCTCGATGTACTGGTCGACGTAGTCCTCCTCGGATTGCCCGGCAACTCGACCAAAGCCCTCGATGCCTCGTGCGGTGAATGCGCGGATCGACGCAAGCATGTCTCGGGGGTCGCGGATGATGTCGATCACCCGAAGGTCGATGCCGGCTCGCACGGCTATGTCGATCGGGACCGCGAGTTTCTCTGCGTAGTACCGCACGCCGGGGTGCGCGTCGCGAACAGACCCAGACCACGCGGCCCACAGCGCGCGCAGGAACGGAGCAGTGAGGGAGGGGACGTCGACGACGTCGCTGCGGAACGGGATCGGGGACAGGCGCTGGTCGAGCCCGAAAAAGAACTCGGTCACTCCAGGATGTAGCTGGTCGTCGAACGGCTCCGTCATTGCCTGACTCATCCGGGCGAGATACGAGAAGAACCGGTACTCGGCGGGATAGCGGCGGTCGAATACGATCTCCGGTGCCGTCGCCAGGAGTTGCATCATCAGCGTCGTGCCCGAGCGACCTTCGGCGACACGAACGCCGATCAGCGGGAGACCACCAGCGGTTCCGGTCACGGGCATTGCTGCAACCGCTTGTCGAAGGCGGTCAACGGTGCTTGGACCACGAAGTGCAAGTAGTTTCCCGAGCTCGCCGCGAAGGTGTGCGATTCGCCCGGCTCGACGACGAGCAGGTCGCCGGCGGCGAGCTCGATCACCACGCCATCGATGACAGCGGTGCTCGCGCCGCCAGAGACCAGATAATCCTCGAACACCTGGTCATGCTTATGCGGTTCATCGACGCCGACATCGGCGAAGCCGATTGCGACCGGCACGGCACTGCTCCACGGACCAGACAACCAACCCTTCCCCGTTCCCCCGACCGAACCCCTGATCACCCTCAGATCATGGCATCACCGCCGCAACGCAACGACGCGCCGGATGCGCCCTTCGGGGGCTATTGACGACGGTGACCGTGCTGTCGTTCTGGGCCGCGCGTTCTGTGTCCCGTAACGGTTCGACAAGACTCGGCCGGTGCCATCGTTGATCTACGTGACAGGCGTGCCGGGCGCGGGTAAGTCTGCCGTGCGGCGCGAGCTGAAGCGCCTCGGGCAATTCGCTGTCGGCACTGATGAAGATGGACTCGCATCGTTCTTCGACGCAGCTGACCGGATGGTGCCGGTGAACGAGGCCGTCGACTCAGCGGCCTGGCGGTCTCAGCACACCTGGCGAATTGTTCCGTCTCGGCTCGACGAGCTCATTGGCGCGAACGCGGACGATCGGGTCTTCGTCTGCGGCTCCGCCGCGAACGAGGGCGAGGTATGGGATCGCTTTGCTGCTGTGGTGGCCCTCATCGTGGACGAGCCAACGGTGCATGCACGGCTCGAAGCACGCGCTGACAACAACTTCGGAAAGTCGCTCGACGAACGCACGAAGATCGTTGGTTGGTTGCGGGGCTACGAGGACAGCTTCGCCAGCTACGGGGCGCTCATCGTCGACGCGCGCCGGTCGATCGGTGAAGTCGCGACGACGATCTTGACGGTGACATCTCATCTCGCTCACACGCAATCGTGAACGCGGATGCGCCGGTATGTGCGAGTGGGAGGTTGCAACCAGGTCGAGGTTCGGCGTGAATGTTGTGTGTCGTCACGGCTCGGGCACATGAACCCCGCGGGGACCAGTCACCGCATCTTGGAGCAGGTCGAGATGACCCACGTGGCGGGCGGTCTCGTCGATCATGTGGACAAGGATCCAGCGGA
>JAOBWQ010000004.1 GCA_025463425.1 Ilumatobacteraceae bacterium
ACCCGCCATGCCTCGTTGATCTGCGCCATCCGCACGGCCGAGGCGTCGCCCTTGGTGTCGGGATGGTGCTCGCGGGCGAGGCGCCGATACGCCACGCGGATCTCGTCGCGTGTGGCTGAGGTGGACACCCCGAGGCGCTCGTAGTGGTCGACGATCCGCCCACCTTACCGAGCAGTCTCAGGGAAGTGCAGGGCCACCGGAGCGCCAGTACTGGCCGTCCGCACGGTCGAGCAGCCCCTCGTCGACGAGGGAGCGGCGCAGTGCCGCGGTGTCGGGATGGCGCTGGCCGAGGATCAGGTTGACCATCGCCTCGCTGTAGCGCCGACCGGGTTCGAACTCCTGCGCGAGCCAGTCCAGGAGCACTCGCCGCTTCGTCGCGTTGGTCGGGATCTGGGTGATCCGCCCGTCCGTCACGAAGTTGCGCAGCACCTTGCGCACGTCGGCCGGTTGGCCGTCGTGCTCGTCCGATTCGGTGCGATGCAGAGCGGCGCGCGCCGCCTGCTGGAACGCTGCATCGATCACGTGCAACCCACCGTCGTCGCCGGCAACCACCAGCCCGCCGGCGATCAGCCGACCGAGCGCTTTGGCGGCGGCAGCTGTGCTGAGCGACGTCGCGACGGCGACGGCATCCCGGGTCGTCGCGCCGAGCTCCAGCGCGGCGAAGCACCGTCGCCGGTCGTCGTCAGCCAGCAGTCCGACGATGCTCGCTGCGTCCAGTTCGAAGGAACCCGTGGCACCGCCCACGACCGATCGCCTCAGTAGCCGAGGTCGACGTGCACCGGACCGATCAGGTCCTCTCCCCTGGCGAACCGACGCACGTTCTGGGTGATCCGCTCGGCGAGCAGGGGCACGGCCATCTCCGGGGTGTTGCCCACGTGCGGGGTGATGATGCAGTTCGGCATGGCCCAGAGCGGATGCCCGGCCGGCAGCGGCTCCGGATCCGTGACGTCCAGGCCGGCGCCACCGATGATGTCGTTCTCGAGCGCCCACACGAGGTCGTCGGTGTCGATGATCGCGCCGCGGGCGAGGTTGATCACCCATGCGTGCGGCTCCATCATCTCCAGCTCACCGCGCGAGATCATCCCCTCGGTGTCGGGAGTCAGCGGCAGGGCGAGGAAGACCACGTCGGCACCAGGCAGGCAATCGGCGTAGCGGTCGGCCTCGACGACGACGTCGGCGCCGTCCATGTCCTGCACCCGGTTGCGGACCACGGTGACGTTGCAGTCGAACGGTTTCAGCAGGCGCAGCAGCACTTCGGTGATGCCACCGCCACCGAGGATCGTGACCCGTGCGCCGAACAGGTTGCGACCGATCGGCCCGCTCCAGGTCGTCTCGCGCGCGTAGGTGCCGAGGCCGCGCAGGCCGGCCAGGGCGAGCGTCAACGCCAGCTCGGCACACGGCTCGGCGTACACGCCCTTGCCGCACGTCCACACCCGGTCGTCGGACATCAGGTGGGCGAGGCGCTCCACGCCAGCGAACGGAAGCTGCACCCAGCGGATGTCGTCGGTGCCGGCGAGCGCGTCCTCCAGCTCGGCAGCGAGTGACGAGTCGCTCCACACGAGGGCTTCGGCATCAGCAAGATCAACCACTTCACCACCGCCCGCGACGATGGCGTCTGCCATCCACGACGGAGCGGATGTTGGCCCGAGCGCGACACGGGGCGCGTTGGTACTTGGCATGATCCGGAAACGCTAGTCGTTGGCGAGCAAACGTGCGGCAACCGTCTCGCCGCTCTCGATGGCCCCTTCGAGGTAGCCGGTCCAGGTCGCGGTGTGCTCGCCGGCGAGGTGCAGCCGACCGATCGGACGGCGCAGCGCGGCCCAGTGCCGGGTGATCTCACCGGGCCGGTAGACGGCGTAGCTCCCGCCGAACCCGGGCTCCGCCGACCACGCCTGGGAGAACCCGGCGACCCGTGGAGCCAGCTGCGGATACATCTCCCGTTGGCTCCGCTCCATCACGTCCATCCGCGATGTCTCATCCAGTTCCCCGAGGGCGCGTCCGCCGTCGCCACCCGTGTAGGCCATCAGGATCCCGGTCTCGCCGGCGATCGCGGCCGTCGGTTCGTAGACCCTCTGCGCGGCACCGTCGGTGGTGGCGTAGCCGGCCGGCCAGTTGCGCTCCCGGTACTGCAGCGCGGTCTTGGTGACCGTGCCGTAGCCGAGATCGTCGACTGCGGCGCGCACGTCGGTGGGTAGCGCCGGGTCGAACGCGATCCGGCGAACGGCTGGGAGGGCGCACGCGAGCACGACGGCGTCAGCGTCGTACGTCGCCCGATCGGTGGCCACCGTCGCGCCGACCTCGCTGATGGCGATCGACCGCACCCCCTGGCCGAGGTGGACCACGTCGGGCCCGAGCGACACCGCCAGGCCGTTCGACAGCTGACTGACACCCCCGAGCAGGCGCTGAGCCTCGACGCTGCCGTGCGCGGCGTCGGTGGCCGCGTAGAGGGCGCGCTGCTGGGCGATGAACAGCGCCGAGACCTCGATCGGCTCGGCGGCGAACTCGCCCTGCATGTTGCGTTGGACGAAGAACGCTCCGAGCGTGCCGAGGTCGAGCTGCGCGACGACATCGGCCACCGACATCGAGTCGACCGATCTCGCGCGAGGGTGCCGATCCGGGTGCGCAGGGTCGGCGATCTCGGCCGCGATGTCACCGATGAATGCCTCGAATCGATCGAGGTCGTCGCCGAGTCGAGGATCGATGTCGTGCAGCTCGTCCGGGCCGAGGAGACGACCTGATCGGTGCAACCAGCGGCGCACCGCCGTCCAGGTCGTGGTGACCGGATCCAGGGTCAGCCCGAAGCGTTCGATCAACCCGTGCACCCGACCGTGCACCGAGTCGATCCACTCGGCACCCGCTTCGGCGGCGAGACCGTCGACGAAGTCGGCCCGGTTGGTGAAGGTCCGCCCACCGATCCGCTGGGACGCCTCGAGCACCACGACATCGACACCGGCGCGAGTGAGCAGATCCGCGGCGGTGAGGCCGGCCAGGCCGGCCCCGACGATGAGGACGCGCATCGGTTCGGGTCAGCCGCCGCCGAGCGTGGCTGCGATCTGCGACGACGAATCGCCGGATCGCTTCAACACCGTCGCGACGAACGCCAAGGCCCCGATCGTGACGATGAAGAGCACGACGGCCGCAGAACCGACGAACGGCTTGACGGTGCTGCGCAGCTGGCTGATCAGGTAGGTGGGGAACGTGGTCGAGCCCGCGGTGGCGATCTGCTCGGCGATGATCGTGTTGTCGAGGCAGATCGTGAACGACAGCAGGCCGCCGGCCACCAGCGCCGACGAGATCAGTGGCAACGTGATCTGCCGGAACGCACGGCCGGGGGTCGCGCCGAGATCCGAGGCGGCCTCCTCGAGCGTTTCGTCGATGCCGGCCAGCCGGGCACGCACGATCAGCGTGACCACTGCAGACGCGTACAGCGACTCGCCGACCCAGAGCCGGAAGATCCCGCCGTCGATGCCGCCCGTGCTCGACTTGAACAAGCCGAAGCTGAACCGCTGCATCCATCCCGCGAGCGCGATCGCGTCCATGATCTCCGGCGTCACCAGGATCAAGAAGACCATCAGCATGAACGGCTTCGTCCAGAAGCCCGGCCGACGTGCCAGAGCCACGCCGGACAGGCCGCCCAGCACCACTGCGACGATCGTTGCGCCGATGGCAGCGAAGAACGAGTTGCGCAGGGCGTCACCGAGGTTCTTGTCCTTGAAGACGTTGCGATACCAGTCGGTGTTCAGCGCGACCACGACCACGCCGAGCAGGAACGCAAACGGTCCGAACCACCGCGAGATGAACGTGCGCTGCCAGCCGGTGGTCTTGCGCACGATCGGCGGGAGCAGGCTGCCGACGACCGTGAAGACGATGATCGTGAGCGCAGCCGACCAGGCCTTGTCGGCGTCGAAGAGCGTGCCCCACCACTTCGTGCTGGTGTGGCCCGACCAGATCGAGAACGAGCCGCCGCGGTTGAACGAATGGAGCACGACCAAGCAGATCGGCACGAACAAGAAGATGAGCACGATGACGCACCACACGGCGAGAACGATCCGCAGCACGTCCTTCTTGTGGCGGTTCTTCGGCGCACCGGACGCCGTGGTGGATCGGGTCGACCTCGTCGATCCGCCGACGGTGAACGCGGTCATGCCGGCGCTCCGTCGCTGAGGTCCACCCGGCGCATCCGTCTCAACAGCCATTGGCCACCGACGACGACGATCGCCCCGATGGCCAACATCACCAGCACGGCCAGGATCATCAGCACCGCGATGGCAGAGCCGAGCGGCCAGTTCTGGGCGCCCTTGAACTCCGAGTCGATCAGTGCGCCGATCATGTTGCCCTTGGCGCCGCCGAGCACCGTCGCCGTGACGTAGTCACCGCACATCGGGATGAACGTGAGCAGCACACCGGCTGCGATACCGGGTCCGGCCAGCGGAAGGGTCACGCGCATGAACGTCGAGACCCGTCCGGCGCCGAGATCCTTGCTGGCTTCGCGGAGGACGGGTTCGATCCGGTCGAGTGCGACGTACAGCGGCAGGATCATGAAGCCGAGGTAGTTGTAGACGATGGCGATCTGCACCGCCGTTCGCGTCTCCAGCAGCGAGATCGGGCCACCGATCACGCCCCAGTCCTGCAGCCACTTGGACAGCGTGCCGTTGGGTGCCAGCGGGATCCGCCAGGCGACCGTACGGATCAAGAAGCTGGTGAAGCTCGGCACGATGACGAGCGCGAGCAGGATCGCCCGCCACCGCTCCTGGACCTTGAACGCCAGGAAATACGCCACCGGGAACCCGATGACCACCGTCAGCAATGTCGCCGTCACCGCCACCCTGAGCGTCGCCTTGAACGTCGTGAAGAACGTCGAGCTGAAGGCCTCGCTGTAGTTGTGGAACCCGGGTGAGCTCATGTCCACCGGAACGAGCTTCGAGCTGTCCTTGGTGCCGAAGGAGTAGTAGACGATGAACGCGATCGGCGCGACGAAGAACAGGACGTACCAGATGATCGAGGGCCCTGCGAGCAAGAACTTCGGTGCTCGCAGCCGCCCACGCTTGGGCGGGACGACGGACGCTGTCACTGTGCGGTCAGCCTCCGGCCTTGGCCTTGATCTTGTTGTAGATGTCCGCGATGCGATCCTGTGCCGAGGTGATCTTCTGGGTGCGCATCGTCTTCACCTGATCGTCGGAGAAGAAGATCATGTTGCCGAGGGTCAGGTCCGGCGCCAGCGTCGCGATCAGGCTCTCCATGCCCTTCATGCCGCTGTTGTAGCCGTGGTACTGGAGGTCCTTGATCGAGATCTCCGGCGTCAACAGCCAGTTGATCCATGCGTGGGCGGCATCGGGGTTCGGTGACCCTGCAGCGATGCAGTAGTTGTCCATCCACAGCTCCGTGTTGGGCGCGCCGAGTGCCCACTTCCAGTCGTCGGGGTTGCCGCCGGCATCGGCGATGCGCGAGTACGCCTGGCGGGCGTCGCCGTTCCATGCCATCGACAACGTGTAGGCGCCCTCGGCGATCTTCGTCGACGGGTAGCTGTCGAAGGCCTTGATGTGGGAGGCGAAGGTGTCGACGAGGAACTTCTCGGCGGCGTCGAGATCTTCCTTCTTCTCGGTGTTCCAGTCGATGCCGTTCGCCCAGCAGTACATCCCGAGCACGTTGGCGCCGGTGTCGAGGACCGAGACGTTGCCGCTGGCCTCGCCGGTGGCGGCGGCGATGAAGTCGTTCCACGTCTTGATGTCGGCTTTGACCTTGCTCGAGTCCCACATCCAGCCGGTGGAGCCCCAGTCCTTGCAGACGCTGTAGTCGTTGCCCGGGTCCCAGTCCTGGCCGAGGTACAGCTTGTCGACGTTGGAGAGGTTCGGCAGCTTGTCCTTGTCGAACTTCTCGAGCAGGCCCTTCTGGATCATCTGCGGGATGTACGGCCCGGTCGGCACGACGACGTCGTAACCGCTCGAACCGTTCGCCGTCGACAGCTTGGTGATCAGGTCCTCGTTGGACGTGTAGTAGTCGACCTTCATCGTGACGCCGAGGTCGGTCTGGGCGAGGTCGCCGACGATCGACGGATCGTTGTAGTCGCCCCAGGTGTACATCGCCAGCGTGCCGCTCGACTTGTTGACGACCTCGCTGTAGCCGGACACGCCGCCGGTGGTGCCCGCCGTCGATGCACCGGTGGAGGCGGCGGTCGATGATGCAGTCGAGCCACTGGTCGCCGGGGCGCTGCTCGAAGCGGTCGTCGTCGGGGTGGAACCGCCGTTCGCCGTCGTGGTGGCCGTCGTGCCACTGCTCGACTTCTTGTCGGACCCGCACGCGGCGAGCAGCGCAGCGAGTCCGACCGACCCGGCACCGACCTGCAGGAGCGCACGACGCGACAGCGTCTCACGGAGGCTCGACGGAGCCAGGATGCGGACGGGTTCTTGGGACGATGACATGTGATGCTCCTTGAGGTGACTGCGGTCTGCGGTGAAGGGGGTGGCTGACGGTGGAAGAGGTGCTGCTCAGGTGTGTTCGAGGGCCGGCTCGGCCAGCACCAGATCCGCCTGGTCAGCGGAGAACTGGTAGACCTCGGAGGCCTCCCAATGGCACCACACCTGATCGCCCGGGGCAAGCCGCAGGGCGCCCTGGCGGGGCAACAGCGAGATGACGTCGCGCTCGGCGGTGCGCACGACGTACT
>JAOBWQ010000015.1 GCA_025463425.1 Ilumatobacteraceae bacterium
AGTCCGTCACCGGCAGTTACCAGACGATGATCGACGCTGCGATCGGCGATGACGACATCCCGGAGCGTGCTGCGGTCATCGAGACGCTCGGCCACGTGATCAACAGCGTGATGGTCAACTGGCTGACGAACGGCTGGGACGCCAAGCGGGTCGCGACCGTCCTCGACGATGCGGCGCGGGCCTTGCTCAGCGGGCGTTGATCACGGGCTTTCCCATCGGCGGGTTTTCGGGCCGACGACGTCGAGGCCGAGATCCATCGACCGAGCTTCATCGGAGTCGAAGATTCGTCTCGTCAGCATCAGTTCGGCCGGCGTGGTGCGAACTGACGACCGTCCCTCGAACCGCTCGTACGACCGCCACGCCCGCACGTACGTCTCCTGGACAACGTCCTCGGCATAGCTCAATATGACTTCGTCGTTGTGATCACTCGCGATCGTCTTGACAGGAACGCTGCGTTCGTCTTCACTTACGTAAGTGGCAGCGAACGTCTCCTTCGAACCCGATGCGTTGGTCGATGCGCTCGGTGATCCGTCGCGTCGGGCGATCCTGACGATGTTGTGCGAGCGTCCGGCCTCGGTCACGGCGCTGGCTGATGCCCTGCCCGTGAGCCGTCCAGCGGTGTCCCAACACCTGCGCGTGTTGAAAGAGGTGGGGCTGGTGCACGACCGCGCCGAGGGGACGCGCAGGATCTACACCGTTCAACCGGACGCGCTCGCCGCGATCCTCTCCTACTTCAACGACTTCTGGCAGCAGTCGCTGATGGCCTTCCGCCTCGCCGCCGAACAACAGCCCGACACCACGATCGAGGAGCATCCATGAGCGAGACCGCGACCGCCACGTCCAGCAGCGTCGATGCCACCGTCGACGCGCCGATCGAGCGCGCATTCGAGGTGTTCACGATCGGCATCGGCAGTTGGTGGGACGCCGACAAGCACATCCTCCGTGCCCCGCTGGAGCGCATGGAGTTCCAGCCCTGGGTGGGAGGACGCATCATCGACCACGGCACCGACGGCACCACCTGCGGGTGGGCACGGATCCTCGCCTATGAGCCGCCGCATCGTGTGGTGTTCTCGTGGGACATCACGACGACGTGGGAGATCGAGACCGACCCGGCAAAGGCCAGCGAGGTCGAGATCACCTTCGACGCAGTCGACACTGGCCGCACCCGGGTGGTGTTGACCCACCGCCACCTCGACCGCCACGGCGACGGTTGGGAGGGCATGCGCGCCGCCGTGTCGTCGGGGTGGAACCTCGACGGGCTCGCCACGACCCTTGCCTCCGTCCAGCAGCTGCCTTGGATCAGTGACGACCAGATGCGTGCCCGCCTCGGCGGATCGATGGCCTACACGATGGTCGTGCTGCTCCCGACGGACACACTCGTCCGGCCGCACGTCGACCCCATCATCTGGGCACACGGACGACGCAACATGGCCCTGATCGCCTCCGGTGTCGCTCCGATCATCACGCCCGTGACCGCTCCCGGTGGGCCGTCCGGGTTCGCGATCTTCCGCACCGACCCGGACGAGACCCGTGCCATCATGGACGGCGATCCCGGCGTCGTCGCCGGGATCTTCACCTACGACCTCCACCCGGTCCGCGGGTTCCCCGGCTCGACGCTTCCCTGAAGGAACCACGACACAGCTCGGCCCGCCGACCGGCGACTTCACGGCACCATCGTCGAGTCTGTTGCGCCCTCGGTGCGGTAGACCGACGGACGGTGAGGACCCGCCGTGCTACGACTGTCCGGCACGACCAATCGTCATGCACGGCTGACTCGAGCTACGCATCGTCCACATCGGCGAGCACTCGAAGCGCGCCTGGTCGCGAACGGAAGACCAGTGGTACACGGAGTTCAGTGGGTTCACCGTCGAGTGCGATGGCAAGACCGGCATCGTCGGAATCGACGACCAACTCGTGCACGAGAAACCTCTGGGTCTTGTCGGCGGACTCGATGCCTGAGACCCGTGACTTGATGGCATCGACGATCAACTGGCGACGGCGGCTCGTCGCGATGAAATAGACGCCGAGGCGTTGATCGGTGAGTGACGTTCGACGCCCGAGGCGCTCCCCGTGGT
Source organism: Ilumatobacteraceae bacterium (assembly GCA_025463425.1). Lineage (GTDB taxonomy): Bacteria > Actinomycetota > Acidimicrobiia > Acidimicrobiales > Ilumatobacteraceae > WLMZ01. The sequence continues at coordinate 2,076 of JAOBWQ010000015.1, forward strand.
CGTCGAACGATCCATTGCCGATGAAAAGAAGTGCAGTCGACACGTCGACCGGGTTCGCATCATCGAGCGTCAGGCGGAGCCGATGGACGGGTAGACGCCGGAGGGTCTGAATGATGGCCACCGGCGCAGCACGGATCTTTCCCCAACCACGTCGTCTCCGGATCGACTCCCGTTCGGCGACCATCCGTGGGTAGACGCCGATCGACGCATTGTTGACGAATGCGGTGCCGTTGACCTCTGCGATGTCGACGGGCCGGACGACAGCTCGAGCAAGCCACGACACGGAGGCGGAGAGATCGTTGGTCGGCATGCCCAGGTCTTTGGCGAAGTGGTTGAACGTGCCCATCGGCAGGACGCCGAGCACGATGTCCGTTCCTGCGGCGACGCCGGCGGCGCAGTTCACGCTGCCGTCGCCCCCCGCAATGACGACTGCTTCCACCCCCGAGTTCCACGCATGCTCGATCGACTCGGGAAGGCGGTGCGGATCAATCCCTTCAACGGTTGCGTTGATGCCTGCGTCGGCAAATGCACGCGTGATCTGAACGAGCTCGTCGCTGGTCTGATCCACCGAGCCGGCCGCGGCGTTGACCAGAACTGCGAAGCGGCGGGTCATCGGGTGCGTGTCCAAGCGCGCACCCGATGAACCGTCGATCTCACCGGCCACTCGACCGGATCGTCCGCCGAAGACAGGAAGGCTCGGTCATTGCTGATCGGCGAGCATTTTCACGCGATCGCGAGTGGATGTGACGTCTGCGAGTTGACGACTCACCACTGCACGGAGGCCATCGGAGATGTCGGCCTTCATGGCGTCCTCGAATTCCATCACGGCGTGGTCCTCGCCGGTGACAGCTGCCTTCAACACGGCTTCCGGGCTGTCGCCCGTCAGCGCGTCCTTGACGGCCATCCAGCCGCGATGCATCGCGCCGGGAACCGTTGATCGTTCTGGGACGTGGTCACCGTACGACTTCGCCATTTCGGCGAGCTCCGCGGAAAACCGAGATCGCTGCTGGCTGAACGACATGAACTCATTGCTGAGGTCGGCGCGCTGACCATCCGCCAACTTCTCTGCGGCCTTCCGGAAACCTTCCTCACCGTTCTTCAGGGTCTCGATCAGGTCGGAGGTGGTCTTCTCATCAGTGGACATGGGCTTCCTCTCGTAGGGTGGCCCAAGGCCTACCCACCGGAATGTCGAGGCAGACGCGCCGCTGGGTGCGCCAGACGAATTGTCCGTGCGTTGACCTGGATGCGCGTCGTGCGTCCCTTGAGCAGGGATTTCCCATGACGATTGCTGACGTGCAGAGCGCCCTCGGAGAGATTCGAACTCCCGCACATGGTTCCGGAAACCAATGCTCTATCCCCTGAGCTACGAGGGCAGGGATGACGGGACTGCACGCTAGCGGTCGGGCCCCGGGATACGACCACGCAGTTGATCCTCGCAGCCGATCCGTGTGACAAATCGATCCCGACGGGATCGCACGGTCACGCAGTCTTCATGCAGGTCCGGCCAGCGGCCTCACGTGACGCCCTCCGTCGCCGTGCCCGTCGCAATGGGCGGGGCAATGTGCAGCCTGTTCCGGCACAATGGTGGGCTCATGGCCGATCCGATCATCACCGTCTCTGCGCTGCTCGTCCCTGCCTTCGAGTCCGTCGGCGGACCTGGCGCGGATCCGGTGGTGCGGCCCAGCGACCGTGCCGACGCGCAGGCCAACGGAGCACTGCCGATCGCCAAGCGGTTGGGGCTGAAGCCGCAGGACGTGGCCCAGACCGTCCTCGACGCGGCGCGGCCGGTGCTCGACACGGTGTGCAGCAAGGTCGAGATCGCCGGCCCCGGGTTCTTGAACCTGACGTTCTCCGACGAGTTCCTCGCCGCGCAACTGGCCGAAGCGGCGGCGGACGCCCACCTCGGGGTTCGTCCGGCGCCGGAGACCAAACGCGTCGTGATCGACTATTCGGCCCCGAACGTCGCCAAGGAGATGCACGTCGGCCACCTCCGCACGACGGTGATCGGTGATGCCCTGGTGCGGATGTTCACGTTCGTCGGCCACACGGTGGTGCGTGAGAACCACCTCGGTGACTGGGGCACGCCCTTCGGGATGCTGATCGAGCACCTCGTCGACCTGGGCGAGACGGAGGCCGCATCAGGCCTCTCACTCGGCGACCTCGACGGCTTCTATCGCGAGGCACGGACCAAGTTCGATGCCGATCCGCAGATGCAGGACCGGGCGCGGCAGCGAGTGGTGCTGCTGCAGAGTGGCGACGCGGAGACGATGCGGCTCTGGCACCTGCTCGTCGATCTCAGCACCAAGCACTTCAACGCCGTCTACGCCAAGCTCGGCGTGCTGCTGACCGACGACGACATCGCCGGCGAGAGCATGTACAACCCGCTCCTGCCGGAAGTCATGGATCGGTTGCGCGACGCGGGTCTGCTCGAGGAGAGCGACGGTGCCGATGTCGTCTTCCCGCCCGGGTTCAGCAACCGCGAGGGTGACCCGTTGCCGCTGATCGTGCAGAAGCGCGGCGGCGGGTTCAACTACGGCACCAGCGACCTCGCCTGCGTGATCGACCGCGTGGAACGAGTCAAGGGTGACCTCTTGCTCTACGTCGTCGGCGCACCCCAGGCCCAGCACTTCGCGATGGTCTTCAAGGTCGCCGAGATGGCCGGCTGGCTGAAGCCGCCGACCCTGGCTGTGCATGTGATGTTCGGCAGCGTCCTCGGTCCGGACCGCAAGATGCTCAAGAGCCGCAGCGGCGAGCCGCTCAAGTTCATCGAGCTGCTCGACGAAGCGATCGTGCGTGCCGCTGCAGCAGTGGCGGACAAGAACCCGGGCTTGGCCGCCGACGAGCAAGCCGAGATCGCCGAGATGATCGGCATCGGCGCGGTCAAGTACTCCGACCTGTCCACCGACCGGATCAAGGACTACATCTTCGACTGGGACCGCATGCTCGCCTTCGACGGCAACACCGCGCCCTACCTCCAGTACGCGCACGCCCGGATCTGCAGCATCTTCCGGCGCGCCGAGGTCGACCGCGCTTCGGTGCGCGGCACCG
>JAOBWQ010000028.1 GCA_025463425.1 Ilumatobacteraceae bacterium
GGTGTCACGAAATACATCTTCGAGGGCACTGGTTCTCGTAGACGTGACAGCGATGCTGATCGCTCACAGGACGCAACGGAAAGCAGGAACGACATGGATGTCATGATGACGGCCCGCAACATCGGCCTGATCGGTGCTGACGGCGGCGACGTCTTCGGGACCATCGAGCGTCGTGCAGTGATCGAAGCGATCGAGGACCTGGCCCGCGCCGACGCGGCTGACGCCGATCTGTTCTCGGCGGCGATCGAGCGTGTGCTCGCCTCGCGCTCCGCAGGTGTGGAGCGTTTGGGGGCGACGAGCTTCCTCGGCCGCACCGACGCCACCGGCGAGATCCACCTCAGCTACCGCGCCGCGATGGCCGAGATCTTCCTCGACCTCGCGATCGACCTCGGCCTGCGCCACAGCGCCGCCGAGCGCAGCACCGTCGTCTGACAGGGCGCACGGCGCGAGCTCACGCCCGACGACGTCCGTCAGGCGCGCGTCAGTACCAGGTGGCAACACCTTTGTGACCGGAGCACGTGCCACTTCGATGCGTCGAGTACGAATACGTACCGTCCTTGCACTTCGCCGAGGCACCTGCGGGCGCGGAGCCGGGCTTCTTGACGCACTTGCCGTTCACGTTCTTGTAGGTGCCGGCCTTGCACATCGGACGCTCGGTGTGAGAGGCGGTGGCCGGAGATGCATGCACCACACCATCCGACGCCCCGACCGACACGATGCTCACTGGCACGAGCGCCAACGCGCAGCACACGATCAGCCGTCTCAGCTTCGCACCCATGACATCCCCAGTCCGCCGTCCCCACGGCATCGATCCGCGAGTGGCGGCGATCAAGAATGCCTTCTCCCGAACCAGCTGTCAATGAAGAAGTCCGGTGCATGTCCAGCGCGGATGAGCACGGAAGCAGGCGCCGCCTTTGGGTGGGCGCGAGCGCATGCCGATAGCGTTCGCGGCGATGACCGTCACGTCGGATGACCCGTTCCTGGCCGCAGCTCGGGGGCGCCGCTCCTCGCACACGCCGGTCTGGTTCATGCGCCAAGCGGGACGGAGCTTGCCGGAGTACAAGGCGATCCGCGGCGAGGGCAGCATCCTCCACGCGATCAAGAACCCGGAGCTGTCGGCGGAGATCACACTGCAGCCGGTGAAGCGCTACGGCGTCGATGCCGCAGTGCTGTACAGCGACATCGTCGTGCCGGCGCATGCGATCGGATTCGGCATCGACGTCGCTCCCGGCACCGGTCCCGTGGCGAGCGAACCGTTCCGCTGCGCTGCTGATCTGCAACGAGTGCGCGTGTTCGAGCCCACCACCGACACGCCGTACGTGATCGAGACCGTACGGATCCTCACGGCGGAGTTGGACGTGCCCTTGCTGGCGTTCGCCGGCGCCCCGTTCACCGTCGCCAGCTACCTGATCGAGGGTCGGCCGAGCCGCACCTACGAGCACACCAAGGCGTTGATGCACACCGACGAAGCGACGTGGCACGAGCTGATGTCGCGCCTGGCGGATCACGCGATCGCCTCGATCGCCAGCCAGCTCGATGCAGGCGCGTCCGCGTTCCAACTGTTCGACTCCTGGGCGGGCGCGCTGAGTCGGCGCGACTACGAGCGCTTCGCCCAGCTCCACTCGGCACGGGTCTTCGCCGAGCTCGCTGCCAGCCACCCCGATGTCGTCGGCATCCACTACGGCATCGGCTGCGACCACATCCTCGAGCCGATGTACGCGGCAGGCGCCGGAGTGATCGGCCTGGACTGGCGGACGCGGATCGCCGATGCGCGTGCTCGCCTCGGCGCGGACACCGTTGTCCAGGGCAACCTCGATCCGTCCTTGGTCCTCGCCGGCTGGTCCGTCGCCGAACAGGGTTGCGCCGAGGTGCTGGCCGACAACGCCGGGCACCCGGCACACATCTTCAACCTCGGCCACGGGGTCCAACCGAGCACCGACCCGGGTGTGCTCGAGCAGATCGTGCAGTACGTCCACGAGCACACCGCTCGATGAACGATCACCGATGATCGAGCTCCGCACGGCCGTGCTGCTGATGGCCTACGGCACACCGCGCACGGCCGACGAGATCCTCCCCTACTACACCGACATTCGGCGTGGCCGGCCGCCGACCGATGAGCAGCTGGCCGACCTCGTCCGTCGGTACGACGCGATCGGCGGCATCTCGCCCTTGACCGAGCGCACCGAGGCCCAGCGCGAGGCCCTGCAACGCGCGCTCGACGCGCAGGCGCCGGGGCAGTTCTACGTCACCCTCGGACTCAAGCACGCAGCGCCGATGATCGAGACCGCCGTCGCCGAACTGGCTGCGGCCGGCTTCACCCGAATCGTCGGGCTCGTGCTGGCCCCTCACTACAGCTCGTACTCGATCGGGCAGTACATGGACCGTGTGCGCGCGGCGGCGAGCCCGCACGGCATCTCGCTCACCGCGATCGAGAGCTGGGCGACGGAACCGGCGTTCGTCGAGTTCCTCGCGGCCGATCTGCGTCGGCGACTGGCGCCGATGCCGTCGAACACGAAGGTGCTGTTCACCGCGCACTCGTTGCCGCAGCGGATCATCGACGACGGCGATCCGTATCCCGACGAGCTGCGCGCGACGGCCGTGGCCGTCGCAGAGGCAGCAGGCCTCGGGGCGTGGAGCCGATGGGCCATCGCCTGGCAATCTGCGGGGCGCACGCCGGAGCCGTGGATCGGACCGGACATCCTCGCTGTGCTGCGCGAGCTCGGCGCGAGCGAGAACGCCGACGGCGTCCTCGTCTCGGCGTGCGGGTTCGTCGCCGATCACCTGGAGGTGCTCTACGACCTCGACATCGAGGCCAAGCATCTGGCCGACGAGCTCGGCCTCGCGTTCGACCGGACGAGGTGCGTCAACGCTGATCCGGCGGTGATGGCCGCGCTTGCTGCGCGGGTCATCGGTGCGGTCGCCGGGTGAGCGCTTCGATCGTCGTCGTCGGCGGCGGGATCACCGGTCTGACCGCCGCCTACCGGTTGAGCAAGGAGCTGCCCGAGGCCACGGTGACCGTGGTCGAGGCCGACGATCGGCTCGGCGGCAAGATCAGGTCGAGCACCTTCGCCGGCATCGCCGGCATCGACGAGGCGGCCGATGCGTTCCTGACTCGCGTGCCCGAAGCGATGGCGCTGGCTGACGAGCTCGGCCTGGGCGGCCAGCTGACCTCGCCCGCTGCCGGTTCAGCATCGGTGTGGTGGAACGGCATGCACTCGATTCCAGAGGGGCTGATGCTCGGCGTGCCGACCGATCTGCGCAAGCTCGCCCGATCCAAGCTGCTCACCTGGCCGGGCAAGCTGCGCGCCGCGCTCGAACCAATCCTGCCCGCCACCGGTGTCGGCGCGGATTCCGTCGGCAAGCTGATCCGCAAGCGGTTCGGCAAGCAGGTCCACGAGCGGCTCGTCGATCCTCTCGTCGGCAGCATCTACGCGGCCGACACCGACCACTTCAGCCTCGACGGCGTGCCGCAGATCTTCGACCTCGCGTCGAAGAACCGCAGCCTGCTGATCGGCGGCAGGCGGATGCGCGCCAAGTCTGCCGCCGCGACCGGGCCGATCTTCGCCACACCCATCGCAGGCATGGCCGCGCTCACCGACGCATTGGCCGACGCCCTCAGCGCCTCAGGCGTGCACCTGCGCACGCACGCGACGGTCGCCTCGATCGCGCGCGCAGAACACGGCTGGAACGTGATGATCGAAGGAGACGATGCGCCACTCCCTGCCGACGCGATCGTGCTCGCCACCCCTGCACGGACCACCGCACCGCTGGTCGCCGAGATCTCGCCGGAGGCCTCGCGGTCGTTGGCCACGTTCCACCACGCTGGCGTGGTCATGGTGACGTTGGCCGTGTCGGCGGCCGAATGGCCCCCGGAGCTCCTTTGCTACTCGGGCTACCTCGTGCCGAAACCGGTGCAGCGTTGGGTGACCGCAGTGTCGTTCGCGAGCTCGAAGTGGTCACACTGGCAACCGCGTGACGAGACCGGTCAGCCACTCGTCGTGCTGCGGATCTCTCTCGGGCGCGACGGGCGCGACCTCACCGACCGGTCCGACGATGAGCTGCTCGCTGCCGCGGTCGGCGAAGTGGGCGATCACCTCGGCCTCGTGCTGCACCCGGTCGAGCACCGCCTCGTGCGTTGGCCGATGGCATTTCCCCAGTACAGACCGGGTCACGCGGCGCGCGTCGCGGCGATCGAGACGGCGCTGAGTGCTGACGCTCCCGGCATCGTGGTGGCCGGCGCCAGCTATCACGGCATCGGCATTCCGGCCTGCATTCGTCAAGCAAATCTTGCCGCTCGCGTGCTCGCCGGTCACGTGCGATCCATGCGAAACTGAGACGATGCGGATGGCGAAGACATGGGCTGGTTGCGTACCGGTCGTGATGGCCCTGCTGCTCGTCGCCTGCGGAGGCGACAGCGGCAACAAGACCACACCGACCACGCTCGGCAGCGGTACGCCGATCGCGTCCGGTCAGACCCCGGCCAGCACCCTGCCACTCGCTGACTCGGCCGAGACCGGGGTCGCGATCGACCCCAGCCTGCCCGACGCCACCGTGCCCGCCGACCTCGGCGACCCGGCCGCGAAGTCCGGCTCGACCACCACCACCGTCGCCGCGATCGCACCGGTCACCACCGCCGCCCCGGTGGCGACCCCGACCACCGTCGTGACCGGAGTTCCGGCATCGCTGCCCATCCCGATCCCCGCACCGGTCGACAGCCGCGGGGAGGAGCCGGTGATCAAGCTCGGCACGATCGAGATCCCCAAGCTCGGCCTGAGCACCACGCTGTACGACGGCATCCGCCTGACCACCTTGGACCGCGGTCCGGGCCACTGGCCGGGCACCGCGATGCCGGGCCAGACCGGCAACGTCGTCGTCGCCGGTCATCGGGTCAGCCACGACAAGCCGTTCCGCAACATCGACAAGCTCGCCGTCGGCGATCAGGTGATCTTCACCACGCCCGACGGTCGCTTCGTCTACGACGTCACCTCCACGGAGATCGTCGACCCCACCGCCGTCCGGATCATCGACCAGACGACCGACAAGACGGCCACGCTGTTCGCCTGCCACCCGCCGGGATCGGTCAGCCAGCGGATCGTCGTGCACCTCGCGCTCGAAGCCTGAGGTCGTCGCAGGTTCGCCTGCCGGTGGCACCGCTGACGCCAGCGGCCTCCTGTAGCGTCGCTGGCCTATGTCCCGACCGCGGCGGCCGACCAAGAAGGCGTTCGTCGCCCTCGGCGCCGGGGTGCTGGTGGCCCTGTCGCTGCCGCCGTGGGGCCTGTGGCCACTGGCGTTCGTGGGGATCATCGTGTTCGAGACGGCGCTCGGCGAGGATCCGTCGCGGGGCACACGGTTCCGGTACGGATGGCTGTTCGCCGCAGGGTGGCTGTTCCCCGGAATGGTCTGGATGTGGTTCCTCACCGCTCCCGGGTACCTCCTCGCGACTGCGCTGTTCGCCACCTTCCACGGCCTTGCGGCGCTCGTGGCACCGACCGGTCGCTGGCGGGTCATCGGGCGCGCCGCGGCGCACACGCTGGCCGAGGCGCTGCGGTTCTGCTTCCCCTTCGGCGGTGTCCCGCTGGCCAGCCTGGCCATCAGCCAGAGCGCGGGCCCTCTCGTCGGCGTGGTCCGCATCGGTGGTGCCGTGCTGCTCACCTGGATCACGTTCCAGATCGGCATCGCGATCGCCGCGCCATCGCCCTTCGTGCCGCAGTACGCGCGGCGTCTCCGCAGCGGGGCCGAGGGCGCCCACCACGGCGTGGTCGCGCTCGTCGTCGTCATCGCGATCGTCGTGATCGCCGCCATCGCCCCGTCGGGCACCGACACCGGGCGCTCGCTGCGCGTCGCCGTCGTCCAGGGTGGCGGCCCGCAGGGCACGCACGCGGTCGACGTCACCTACTGCGCAGCGGACGGCACGCCGGCTGCGAGCGGACCGCTGAGTGGCTCGGCGTGCGTCACCCAGCGCCAACTCGAAGCCACCCGCACCCTGCAGCCGTCCGACGACCTCGACGTCGTCGTGTGGCCGGAGAACGTGATCGACGTCGCCGATTTCGCCGGCAGCCTCGAGCTCACCGAGGTCGCAGCCGAGGCCAAGCGGCTCCACGCGTCGTTCCTCGTCGGCGTCACCGAGGACAAGGGCGAGAACAACTTCACCAACGCACAGGTCGTCGTCACGCCGGACGGCGATTACACCGACCGGTACGACAAGGTGCGCCGGGTGCCGTTCGGGGAGTACGTGCCGCTCCGTGGTCTGCTCCAGGCGCTCGGAGCCCCGACCAACCTCGTGCCGCGCAACGCGATCGCCGGCACCGCGCCCGCGATCCTCACCATCCCCGAGGGTGCTGCACCCGGTGACACGGGAACCAAGGTGGCCGTGGTGATCTCCTGGGAGGTGTTCTTCGGCGGGCGGGCGCGCGACGGCGTCAGCCACGGCGGCGAGTTGTTGATCAACCCGACCAACGGGTCGAGCTACACCTGGACCGTGTTGCAGACCCAGCAGGTCGCTTCGTCGCGGCTGCGCGCGATCGAGACCGGCCGCTGGGTCGCGCAGGCCGCCCCGACCGGGTTCTCGGCGTTCGTGTCGCCGGACGGCGACGTGTACGAGCGCACTTCGGTGAGCGAGCAGGCAGTGATCACCCGCGCCCTGCCCCTGCGCACGGGCAACACGTGGTACGTCGAGATCGGCGACAAGCCGTGGGTGGCCGTCGTGCTCGTGGTGTTCCTCGTCGCCGTGCTCGGCAGCGGATGGCGGCCGAGGCGACTGCTCCGCTCCGTCCGGTCCGGCGCCGGCGAGGTCACAGCTCCAACATCACCGTGACCGGGCCGTCGTTGACCAGCGCGACCTGCATCTCGGTGCGGAACCTCCCGGTCGAGACGTCGGCACCGAGGCGACGCAGTTCGGAGACGACGAGATCGATCAATGGCTCGGCGTGCTCGGGACGCGAGGCTTTGACGTAACTCGGCCGGCGACCCGCCGAGGTGTCGGCATACAGCGTGAACTGGCTGACGATCAGCACGGCTCGGGTGGTCTCCGCAATCGAGCGGTTCATCACACCGGCATCGTCGTCCATCACGCGCAGGTTCCAGATCTTGGCGGCCAACTTCCGGGCCGTCACTTCGGTGTCGTCGTGGGTGATCCCGACCAGCACGCACAGGCCTGGTCCGACGGCACCTGTCACGATCGGGGCACCATCCGGTCCGGTGATGGTCACCGACGCTTCGCGCACCCGTTGGATCAGTCCTCGCATGCATCCGATGCTGCCACGGCGACGGCAGAATCGTTGGGTGATCGAACTGCGCGCATCCGGCGTCACCTGCCTGATCAGTCCTGACGACGGCGGCAGGATCGCCCAGCTGACCGTCGAGGGACGCGACCTGCTCGTCGCCCGTCCCGACACCGACGCCGATCCGATCAGTTGGGGCAGCTACCCGATGGTGCCGTGGGGTGGCCGGGTCCGCGACGGCCGGTTCGCGTTCGACGACCACGAGTACCAACTGGACATCAACCACCCGCCCCACTCGATCCACGGCACGGTGTGGTTCCAACCATGGTCCGTGCGCGATGTCGACTCGCG
>JAOBWQ010000032.1 GCA_025463425.1 Ilumatobacteraceae bacterium
TGCCGCCGATCCTGGCCGTCGCCTCGCCGCTGCCGGCAACGATCCCGGGCACGCTCGTCGCCTTCCGCCGCTACCAGCGCGAGGGCTTCGCCGATCGACGGGTGATCACCTGGAGCGTGGCGTTCGGCGTACCGTGCACCGTCCTCGGCGCGAGCGTCACCCGGTGGATCGTCGGCGACATCCGGGTCACCCTCACCGACGGCATCGTGGCCTGCTTGGGACTCCGCGTCCTGCTCCACCGGCAGGTTGCACCTGCCGTCCGCGAGGCGGCACCCGAGACGGTCGACCGCAGCGTGCGCTCTGCCGGAGGAACGGCGACCTTGACCGCGCCTGCCGCGGCCGTCGTCGCCACGGACCCATCGGCGGGACGCATCGTGCAACCGTCGGCGGGAGCGCTCGCAGCGGTGGCGATCACGGTCGGGTTCCTGGCCGGGCTGCTGGCCAACTCCGGCGGCTTCCTGCTCGTGCCGCTCTACCTCGCGGTCCTCACCCTGCCGATCAAGAACGCGCTCGCCTGCTCGCTAGCCGTCGCCGCACTGCTGGCGGTGCCGGGAACGATCGTGCACGCCGCGCTCGGGCACATCGACTGGCGGATCGCGATCGTGTTCGGCGCGGCCTCGATCCCGCTCTCGAGCGTGGGCGCACGCACCGCGCTGCGGATGAACGCCGCCCGCCTGGAACGGATCTACGGCGCCGGCCTTCTCGTGCTCGGCGCGGGCCTCTTCCTCCTCCGTTGATCACCCGGCCGCGGCGGGAACTTCCGTCGAGCCACGAGCGACCCTCGTGACGTGACCGTGACGAGAGAGACACGAACCAAGCGCTTGTTCCGCAGATCGGCCCGCCTCGCGTTGGCCACGAGCGGAGCGGCATTGCTGCTCGGCGCCGGCATCGCCTCGGCCCACATCGAGGCCGACCCGCCCGCCGTTCAAGCGGGCACGAAGGCGACGGTCAGCTTCGCCGTCGAGCACGGCTGCAACGGTTCGAACACGACCAAGCTCGAGTTCAAGGCGCCGGCCGATGTCACCGATGCACAGGCCGTCGACAAGACCGGATGGACGACCGGTGCCGCGAACGGGACCGTCTCGTTCACCGGCGGCAACCTCGACGCCAGCACACCGGACGACTTCTCGATCACCTTCACCGCGCCCACCACGGCCGGCGTGATCCACTTCCCCGTCGTGCAGACCTGCGCTGTGGGCGAGACGGCGTGGATCGAGATCGCAGCGGACGGCGCGGCGGAGCCCGAGCATCCCGCACCTGCCGTGCTCGTCACCGACGGACCGCCGACGTCCGCTCAGCTCGCGCCGGCCAAAGACGACGGCGCCGACCCGGCCTCGAGCACCGGTGGCGGCGGTTCGAGCAACACGGGAGTGATCGTCGGGATCGCGATCGGCGCCGTGGTCGTGATCGGCGGCGCGGTGCTGCTGGCCAACCGGCGCAAGGGCTCCGCTCCTTCGCTGTAGACGGCGCAGCGACCATTGATCGGCGGGGTGCGGTGCCGGGGTTGTACCGTCTGGAGCGATGTCCGTTCCACTCCCGCTCCCGCCTCGACCCCTGCCGCCGGACGAGTCGGGCTTCGTCGAGCGTCTGCGCCAGGGTGACTCTCGCGCCTTCCGAGAGCTCGTGACGCTGCATCAGGCCAGCCTGATCCGGTTGGCGTCGTCGTTCGTGCCCTCGAACGCGGTCGCCGAAGAGGTGGTCCAGGAGACGTGGATCGCCGTCATCCGTGGGATCGACAAGTTCGAGCAACGCTCGACCTTGAAGACCTGGATCACACGGATCCTCGTCAACATCGCCCGCACGAAGGGGGTCAAGGAGCGTCGCACCGTTCCGATGGGATCGCTGCTCAGCGACACCGCTGACCACGCCGCCGTGTCACCTGACCGCTTCACCGGCCCGCCCGGGCGCGGCGAGTGGTCGCAGCCACCGGCGCGCTGGAGCGAGCTTCCCGAAGAAGTTGTGCTGTCCGGTGCAACGATCGCGCTCGTCATCGACACGGTACGGCTGTTACCTGAGCAGCAGAAGTGGGTGGTGATGTTGAGAGACGTAGAGGATTGGTCGTCGAGTGATGTCTGCGACGCGTTGGGCCTGACCGAGGGCAACCAACGCGTGCTGCTGCATCGCGGTCGATCGACGTTGCGAGCCATGCTCGAAGGCCGACTCGGGGTGGCATCATGAAGTTGCTGTTCCGTCGCGACATCGAGTGCCAGCAGTTCGTCGAGCTGATCACCGACTACCTCGAAGGCGCATTGCCTCGCGGGTTGGTCAAGGCGGTCGACCGGCACATCGCCGCGTGCCCGGACTGCACCGAATACCTGGCCCAGATGCGCCGCACGATCCAGATCACCGGCCACATCGACGGGCAGATCAAGGGTGAGCCTCCGCCGCCGACCGTGCCGGACGAGATGCTCGACGCGCTGCAGAAGGCGTTCGAGGAGTTCCAGAACTCGCCCGGCGCGTGACGCCCGACGCCGCCTGACGGCAACCTGAACGGAGCCCTGCCATGACCACGACGACCGACACGATCCGAGCGAGGTTCCGGGCCCTGCATGCTGCACCGGAGACGTTCGTGATCCCGAACCCCTGGGACATCGGCTCGGCGAAGATCCTCGCCTCGCTCGGCTTCGTGGCAATGGCCACCACCAGCTCCGGCCATGCCGCCAGTCTCGGCAAGCACGACCAGCACGTCACTCGTGACGAGCTCGTCGAGCACGTCGCCGCGATCACGTCGGCGGTCGACCTCCCGATCAACGTCGACGCGGAGCGGTGCTTCGCCGACACCGTCGATGGCATCGCCGAGACGATCGAACTCCTCGCCGCTGCCGGCGCCGCCGGGTGTTCGATCGAGGACTACGACCCGGTGACGGGCGCGATCGATCCGGTCGAGACGGCGACGGCACGCGTGGCTGCGGCGGCCAGCGCAGCGCACGTGCACGGGATCGTGCTGACGGCTCGTGCCGAGGCACGGCTGCACGGCGCGGCCGACCTGGGCGAGATCATCGATCGGCTGATCGGCTACCGCGAGGTCGGCGCCGACTGCGTCTACGCACCCGGGCTCTCCGACCTCGCCGAGATCGAACGCCTCGTGCAAGCGGTCGGCATGCCGATCAACGTCCTCGCCCTGCCCCATGGCCCGAGCGTCGGTGAGCTGGCATCGGTCGGTGTGCGCCGGGTCTCGACGGGTGGTGCCCTCGCGTGGGCCGCCTACGGTGCGCTTGCCCGCGGTGCGGAGGAGCTGCTCGGGCCGGGCACATCGACCTACTCACTGCAGGGTCTGTCGCGGCAGAACCGCCACGCGTTCGATTGAACCGCCGGTGCGCGAGACTGCCGCCATGACGACATCTCCCGCAGAGCCGCAATCGGTGTCGGTGGAACGAGAGATCTCCGCCCCGGCTGCCGAGATCTTCGCCCTGCTCAACGACCCCGCCGGCCACGTGCTGCTCGACGGCTCCGGCACGGTGCGCCAGAGCATGCCCGGCAACCCGACGACGATGCAGCTCGGCAGCAGGTTCCGGATGGACATGCGCATGGGCATCCCGTACCGGATGTGGAACACCATCGTCGAGTGGGAGCAGGATCGCCGGATCGCCTGGAAGCAGGGCTGGGGCCACCACATCTGGCGCTACGAGCTGACCCCGACCGAGCACGGCACGCTCGTGCGCGAGACCTTCGACTGGTCGACCGGTCGCTCGAAGCTGGCCCTTCGGCTGATCCGCGCCGAGTCGCGCAACCGAGTGGCGATGACAGCCACGCTGGAGCGCATCCAGCAACACTTCGCCACGGCTGGTGTCTGAGCCCGGGCCGGCCGCCGATCGGGACGAGCGCGACCGGTGGTCGACCAGCATCGTCCTGAGCGATGGTGACACGGCGTTCGTCCGCGCGATGACTCCTGAGGATGCCCCGCTGCTGCTCGCCTTCCACGAGCGCCAGCCGCGGGACAACCTCTACCGGCGGTTCCTGTCGCCGAAGCCGACGCTGAACGAGCGCGAGCTCGCCCACTTCACGGTGGTCGACTTCCACGACCGGGTCGCGCTCGTCGTCGAGGATCGCGGCGAGTTCATCGCCTGGGCCAGCTACGAGCGTTGGAAGGCGCGCGACGACGCCGAGGTCGCGTTCATGGTGGACGCGGACCACCAGGGCCGCGGCATCGCAACGCTGCTCCTCGAGCACCTCGCCGCGATCGCACGGTCGAACGGCATCGGCCGGTTCACCGCCGAAGCGTTGTCGGACAACCGGGCGATGCTGCGCGTGTTCAGCCGCGCCGGCTGGCCGGTCGAACGCCACTACGACAGCGGGCTGACCGAGCTGGAGTTCTCACTGACCGAAACCGAGCAGTTCGTCGACTCCGTGGAGTCGCGCGAACACCGCGCCGACAGCAGGGCCGTGGCGCGGCTGTTGCTCCCGCGATCGATCGCGATCATCGGCGCGTCGGACGAGGAGGGTTCCGTCGGCCACGAGCTGTGGCACAACACGACGGCTGCGTTCGACGGCCCGGTGTATCCCGTCAACAGCCGCCACACGACCGTCGGAGGGCAGCCTGCGACGGCTTCCGTCGTGGACATCGTCGACGACGTGTGGTTGGCGGTGATCGCCGTGCCGGCCGAGGCGCTGGCCACCACCATCGACCAGTGCATCGCCAAGAGGGTGCGCGGCGCGCTGGTCATCACTGCGACCGACGGTCTCGACATCGACATGGCCTCGATCGTCGCTCATGCGCGCCGCAACGGGATGCGCGTGATCGGTCCGGCCAGCATGGGCATCGCCGCGCCGCGGCCGACGGGTGCGCTCAACGCAGCGCTGGTTCGCGGTCGGTTGCCGTACGGGAAGGTGGCGATCTCGATGCAGTCGGGCTCGCTCGGCGCGTCGTTGCTGCAGCTCGCCGCGGATCTGCACATGGGCGTGTCGTGGTTCGTCTCGCTGGGTGACAAGTGCGATGTCTCCGGCAACGACCTGCTCCAGTTCTGGGAGGACGACGAGACCACCGCCGTGATCGCGATGTACACCGAGACGTTCGGCAATCCGCGCAAGTTCGCCCGCCTGGCCCGACGCGTCGGTCGGACCCGTCCGATCGTGGCGGTCCGCACCGGCACCGCAGCCATCGGCGACGCGGCGAATGCGCTGTACCAACAGGCCGGGCTGATCGAGGTGCCGACGGTGCGGACGATGCTCGACGTCGCCCGCGTGCTGGCCAGCCAGCCGGCCCCGAACGGCCCGCGCGTGGCGATCCTCAGCAACGCGCGCAGCCCCCGGGTGCTGGCCGCCGCCGCAGTCAGCGCCGCAGGGCTCGAGCCCGTGGAACCTCCCGTGGCGCTGGACTGGCGATCCGGCGCAGACGACTTCGCAACCGCGATCACGGCGGCGCTGCAGTCCGATCTGGTCGACGCGGTGATCGTCATCCACGCTCCGCCTCTCGCTGCGTCCCACGCACCCGCCAGAGAGATCGACACCGCCGCGATGCTGTCGACCAAGCCGGTGCTGGCGGTGATGCTCGGCGGGAGCGACGGTCCCCTGCTGCCCGGTTCAGCCGTGCCCGCGTTCTCCTTCCCCGAGCCGGCCGCCGCAGTGCTGGGCCGGATGCACGCCTACAGCAGGTGGCGAGCGACTGAAGCCGAGGCACCGATCGACGCGTCCACCGGTACCGACCCCGACGCCGCTGCGGAGATCATCCACATCGCTCTGGCCGATGCCTCTGAGCGGATGTCACTGGGTGCATCGACCGGCCTGCTGGCCGCATACGGCGTCGCCGTCGCACGGGGCATCGAGATGCAGGCACCGAGCAGCGAGCAAGTCGTCGCTGCCGCGGACGAGGTCGGCTACCCGGTGGTCGTCAAGGCCGATCGCCGTCGGGTCGGTCGGTCGGCCCGGGCCGGCATCGCCCTCGACCTCGGCGATGCACGGGCCGTCACCGACGCGCTGACGGTGATCCGCGGCTCACTGGGCACCGACGCCGATGCTCTGGTCGTACAGGCGATGGCGATGCCGGGGGTCGACGTGCACATCTGCTGCACCACGGACAAGCTGCTCGGCCCGGTGATCACCCTCGATGTCGGAAGCTTGCAAACGGCACGATCCACCGATGGTGCCAGCCGGCTGGTGCCGCTGTCGCGCATGGCGGCCGTCGCGCTCGTCGAGACATCCAGGGTCGGGGGTGCGTTGGCTGCGGCCGGCATCGACGGCGCCCCGCTGATCGACGCCCTGATCCGACTCGGCCAGCTGATGGCCGACCACCCCGAGCTCGACGAGATCGACATCGACCCGGCGATCGTCAGCGTCGAGGGCTGCGTGGCCACCGATGTGCGGATCCGCCTCGACGCCACGTCTCGATCCGCGCTGCCCATCCGCCGTCTGGGATGATCGACGGGTGAACTCGAGCCCGTTGCAGCTGGACATCCGCAAAGTCGTGTCGATGGTCGAGACGACCCGCACCGAGATCGGCCGGCCCGTCGACGGCCTCCGCCGCAAGGTCGCGACCGGCGTGGTCATGCGCAACCCGTACGCAGGCGCCTACGTGGAGGATCTCGACGCGCTCGTCGAGCTCGGCGCAGCGCTCGGGCAGACCCTGATCGACGAAGCGATCACGGTGCTCGGCTGTCCGGTCGAGGAGGTCCAGGGCTACGGCAAGGCCGCGGTCGTGGGCACCAACGGCGAGATCGAGCACGCCGCAGCGTTGATCCACCCAAAGTTCGGCGCACCGATCCGCGCCGTGCTGGGTCGCGGCCCGGCGATCATCCCCTCGACCAAGCTGCTCGGCGGCCCGGGTACCCGCATCGTCGCGCCGATCACCAACTGCTCCGACATCTGGGTGTTCGACGACATGGACGCGATCGCGTTCAGCATCGACGACGCACCGCGTCCGGACGAGATCCTCGTCGTGCTCGCGCTCAGCGTCGGGGGCCGCCCGCTGCACCGGATCGGGAAGTGACGATCGTGCTCAAAGCGATCATCCTCCTGGCCCGACGCACCGACATGACCGCCGAGGCGTTCCACGCCTGGTGGCTCGACGAGCACGCCCCGTTGGCTGCGCAGCTGCCGGCGGTGCGCAAGATCGTGTTCAACGTGATCGAAGATGCCGACGAGTACGACGGAGTGTCCGAACTGTGGTTCGACGATCGCGAAGCGTTCGACGCCGCGTATGCGAGCGAGATCGGTCAGCGCGTGGCTGCCGATTCGATGGCCCACGTGCGCGGCCGCACTCGCCTGTTCGTCGTCGAGCACTCCGTCGTGGACGACACCGCCGACAACTCTGCAAGCGCGTAGCGCTCAGCCGGCGTCGACCGTGTTGGCGATCTCGTTCGCTGCATCGCGAACCAGCGCGGCCAGCTCGTCGAACGACGTTCCCGTCAGCCGCACCGTCGGCCCCTGCACACCGACCGCAGCCCGCGCCCGTCCTCGTCGGTCGAGCACCGGGGCGGCCACACCGAACACCCCGCTGTAGCGCTCCTCACGGTTGACCGCGTAGCCGACCTGGCGGATCTGCTCCAGCTCGGTGACGAGCTCATCCCGCGATGTGATGGTGGACGGCGTGTAGCGATCGAGGGACGGCAGTTCCCTGACCGACGTGGCGGGGCTGTCGATCGAGAAGGCCATGAGCACCTTGCCCATCCCGGAGGCGTGGAGGCCGATGCCGGCTCCGGTGGCGTGGTCGAAGCGCAGTCGTTGGCGCGAGGCCGCGGCGAGGACAACGATCACTTCGTCACCGCGCCGGATCCCGAGGCTGGTCGACTCACCGGTGGTCTCGGCCAGGCGTTCGAGGATCGGCAGCGCGGCACCGAACCCGGAGTGCTCGAGGGCGCGTTGACCGAGCACGAGGAGGGCGGCCCCGAGGCGGTAGCGCTCGTTGTCCGGGTCCTGCTCCATGAACTGGGCCGCACACAGCGCACGCACGATCCGGTGCGCGGTGCTGAGGTTGAGACCGGTCAGTCGGGCGATCTCGGTGATGCCCAGCTCGCCTGGCCCGCTGCGGAAGCACTGCATGACCGCGATGGCACGCTCGACGCTCTGTGCACCGGAGCGGTGCTCGCTGGTTGCTTCACTCACCTGAGCAGGCACGGATCGAGTCTTCCACACCCGTCGGGGTCCGGATCAGGCATCCGCGGCCCCGGCCCGACTCGGGATCGTGACCTGGAGCGGCGGCCTCCGCGAGCGATACTGAACGTGGATGTCTTCTTGGCCACCCCCGCAGCGGCCGCGCGCCAGCCCGTTCTCCTACGTCAGCCAGACGCGGTACATGCCCGGGCTCGACGGCCTCCGCGCGCTCGCCGTCGTGGCGGTGATGGTGTACCACGCCGACCATGCGTGGTTGAGCGGCGGGTTCCTCGGCGTCGAGGTGTTCTTCGTGATCAGTGGGTACCTGATCACCCTGCTGCTGATCGCCGAGCACGAACGCACCGACAAGGTCAACCTGGTCCAGTTCTGGAAGCGACGTTTCCGGCGGCTGTTGCCGGCGCTGTTCGTGATGATGGGCGTGCTCGGCGTGTACCTCGCGGTCTGGTACCGGCGTCCGCAGGGACGCACCCGTGGCGACTTCCTCGGCGGCATCTTCTACGGCAGCAACTGGTACCAGATCGTGGTCGGGCAGAGCTACACCGCGTCCGAGGCGTTCGCGCCGCTGCGCCACCTCTGGTCGCTGGCGGTCGAGGAGCAGTTCTACCTCGTCTGGCCGATCATCATGGTGGTGATCCTGCGACGCGGCCGCGATCGGCTTCCCAAGGTCGCACTGTGGCTCACCGGAATCAGCGCGGCGATCGCGATTGCGGTGGGCGTGCTGTTCGTCAGCGGCGACGTCGCCGATGAGTGCGGTGGCGGCGGCAACGGCTACGCAACGCTGTTCGGTCGGTGCTTCAACATCAACGACGCGCTCTACCTGGGCACGTTCACCCGGGCCGGCGGCCTCCTGCTCGGCGCCGCGTTCGCGATGGTCTGGCGTCCGCTGGCGCTCCTGCGCGGGCCGATGCGCTCCAAGGGCCGTCTGCTCGATGTCTTCGCGCTGCTCGGCGTCGCAGCGCTCGCTCTGCTGACGTTCAAGCTCTCGCTGTCAGGGTCCGGTTCGTCGTTCGGCAGCCGCTACGACCCGTGGCTGTTCCGCGGCGGGTTCTTCGTCACCGGCCTGGCGACCCTGGCGATCATCGCTGCTGTGGTGCACCGCCGCTCGTTCGCCGGACGGATCCTCGGCAACCCACTGCTGGCGTGGATCGGCACACGCAGCTACGGCCTGTACCTCTACCACTGGCCGATCTACCAGATCATCCGCAAGTTCGCCGGTGTGCCGCTGACGTGGAAGCAGTTCGTGCTCGCGATGGCCATCACGGTGCCGGTGACGGAGCTCAGCTACCGCCTGGTCGAGACACCGATCCGCACAGGGAAGCTGCGCGCCTGGCTGCGCAACGAGGACCGAGTGCGACGAGCCAACCACGAGGGGCATCGCCGCAAGGTCGTCGCCCTGATCGCGACGGTGTCGATGCTGATGGGCTTCGCGGGCGTCAGCATCGCCGTGGCGAAGAACGTGTGCGTCGGCGATGTCGAGTGCAGCGTGGAGGCCGGCGCAGCAGCGGAGTCCGCCGGTCCCGCAGCGATCGGTCCGGTGGCCGTCCCGACCAGCGCGCCCCGCGGGTCGACCACGACGACGGATTCATCGGATTCGTCGGATGCGACGGGGGTGACGACGTCGACGAGCTCTGCACCGACCGACGCCACCGCGACCACGACGCTGATCGCAACCGATCCGACCGCCACGACGGTCGCCGGTGCGGTCGATCCGTTGGCCACCAACCACGGCGTGCCCAGCACCCTGCCCCAGACGACGGTGCCGGTGCCCGTGAGCGTCGACCCGGCCGTGACCACCCCGTCCGCCAGCACAGCGACGGTTCCGCCCAGCACCGCCCCGGCGGCGACGACGATCCAGCCGATCGCGCTCGGCGAGTCGGTGATGCTCGGCGCGATCACCAACCTCCAGGCCGGCGGCTTCTACGTCGATGCCGTC
>JAOBWQ010000039.1 GCA_025463425.1 Ilumatobacteraceae bacterium
TTCCTCGACGCACTGACCAACTGGTACATCCGCCGCAGTCGAGACCGGTTCTGGGCCGGCGAGCAGGACGCCCTCGACACGCTGCACACGGTGTTGGCCGTGCTGTGCGAGACGGTGGCACCGCTGCTGCCCATGACCAGCGAAGCGATCTACCGCGGACTGACCGGTGAGCGCAGCGTTCACCTACGCGACTGGCCCGACGCGTCAGCGTTGCCGGACGACGCCGCACTGGTGGCCGTGATGGATCGTGTCCGCGACGTCTGCTCGGCAGCGTTGAGCGTGCGCAAGGCCCATGGCCAACGTGTCCGCCAGCCGCTGGCCAGCCTGACCATCGCCGATCCGGGTTCGGCCGACCTGGCCGGGTTCATCGAGCTGATCGAGGACGAGGTCAACGTCAAGTCGGTGGTGCTCACCGACGACGTTGCCTCCGTGGCCACGAGCGTGCTGCAGGTGGTCCCTGCGGCGCTCGGACCACGCCTCGGCGGCCAGACCCAGCAGGTGATCAAGGCCGTCAAGGCCGGGGACTGGCATCGCGACGGCGACGTCGTGGTGGCCGGCGGGTTCGCACTCGAGCCGGGGGAGTACTCGCTGAAGCTGGTGGCCACCTCGGTCGGCGACGGCGCCAGCGCGGCGCTGCCCGATGGCAAGGGGGTCGTCGTGCTCGACTGCGCGCTCACCCCGGAGCTGATCGCCGAGGGCGTCGCCCGCGATCTCGTCCGCCTCGTCCAACAGGCTCGGCGCGACACCGGTCTCGACGTCGGCGACCGGATCGCGCTGGTGGTGACGGCATCGGCTCGCCTTCGCGAGCAGTTGACGGTCCATCTGGAGTTCGTCAAGGCAGAGACCCTGGCGTTGTCGCTGACCTGGAGTGATGCCGATCCGACGGTGCCTGCAGGCGAGGAAGCAGCGCTCGAGCTCGACGGCGAACGGATCGGGATCGTCGTCGCACGCGCCTGAGCCGCCTTTCTTCGCACAAAGTGCCGGTATCCGTTGGGGAAGGGCGCTGCAGGGCCTACGCTCCGCAAGTTCGATCCATCGGGAGGCCCTCATGGTCAAAAAGAGTGCAGCGCCGGCGAAGAAGGTCGCCGGCCCGGTCACCAAGCAGCCCGCTCGAGCCACTGCGCCAGCAGCCTCGAAGCCGGCGGTGAAGGCGGCTGCCACCCCCACTCCGGCCAAGGCGGCTTCCGCCACCTCTCCTGCGGCCACCTCGACGAAGGCGAAACCAGCAGCAGCGAAGGCCGCGCCCGCCAAGGCCCCGACCGCGAAGGCTCCCGCACCGAAGGCAGCAGCGGCGAAGGTGTCGGCCACCAAGGTGGCACCTGCGCCGGCGAAGCCCGCCACAGCGAAACCCCCGACAGCGAAACCCCCCACAGCGACGAAGGATTCAGTGAACGAAGCACCAGTCAAGAAGGCAGCCGCCAGCCCGAAGGCAGCCGCCACCACGAAGGCCGCCGCCACCACGAAGGCCGCCGCTGCTCCGGCGCCGGCCGCCGAGCCGGTTCGGCGCGCGCCCGCGCGCAAGCCGGCCGTCGTCGCCGCTCCAGCCCTGACGCTGCCGCCGGCCAAGGGTGAGACCAAGGAAGGCATCAAGTACACCAAGGACTTCGACGCCAAGTTCCTCCTGGCGCAGCACAAGCTGTTGATCGAGGCCCGGGTCTCGCTGACCGGACAGGCCGTCCGGCTCGAGGACGAGGCCAACTCGTTGATCGACGAGGAGATGGGCGACGTGCAGTTCGACGACGAGTCGGGCGAGGGCGACACGATGGTCGTCGAGCGCGAGCGCGACCTGTTCCTGTCGGCTCGGGCACGTCAGGACATCGAGGAGATCGATGCCGCGCTGGCCCGCCTGTCCGTCGGCAGCTACGGCTACTCGGTGGTCTCGTTCAAGCCGATCCCTCGTGAGCGCCTCGAGGCCATCCCGTGGGCGACCGAGCTCACCGAGGAGAAGGTCGGCGGGATCGGCAGACGATGACGGAGTCCGACGACGGTTCACCGGCCGTGTCGGCCGACGCCGAGCCCGAGGCCGGGACCACCCCGGATCCGGAGCCGGGCGAGACCGTTGCCGTCGTCGAACCGAAGTCTGCTCGGCGACCGACGCTGCGGTTCAGCGTCGCGATCGCGGTGGTCGTGCTCGTCCTCGACCAGCTCTCGAAGCGCTGGGCGTTGCGGTCGTTGTCCGACGGGCAGTCGCGGCACGTGATCTGGACCTGGCACTGGAACCTCACGTTCAACAGTGGGATGGCGTTCTCCCGCGCCCAGGGCGTCGGCCCCTACATCGGCGCGGTCGCGTTCATCGTGATCATCGTGATGCTGCTCTCGGTGCGTCGCAACGGCGGTGTGGTGTCGTCGATCGCAGTCGGCCTGGTGGTCGGCGGCGCGGTCGGCAACCTCTCCGACCGTCTCTTCCGAGAGCAGGGGTGGTTGCGTGGTCGCGTGATCGACTTCATCGACTTCCGCTGGTGGCCGATCTTCAACGTGGCCGACATGGGCGTCACCATCGGCGGCGCCCTGCTGTTGCTCGCCGCGCTGTTCGATTCCCGACGCGCCGGCACCGGGAGCCCCAGATGATCCGTGAAGAGATCCCGGCAGCTCTCGGCGGTGAGCGGCTCGACCGCGTCGTCGCGCTGCTGACCGACATCAGCCGTTCCGACGCAGCGACACTCGTCGCCGACGGCGGCGCGCAGATCGACGGGGTCGTCTCGCTCAGCGGCAAGGTGCGCGTGACCGTGGGACAGATCGTCGAGATCGACGTCGAACGGATCCCGCGACGCCTGCTCCCGGTCGGTGATGCGGACATCGCCATCAACATCGTGCACGTCGACGACGACGTGATCGTGCTCGACAAGCCGGCGGGGCTCGTCGTCCACCCCGGTCACGGACACCCGGACGGCACGCTCGTCAACGCGATGCTGGCGCGCTTCCCCGAGATCGCCGACGTCGGTGACCCGCTGCGGCCCGGCATCGTCCACCGCCTCGACGTCGGAACGAGCGGGCTGATGGCGGTGGCCCGCACCCCACTGGCCTACGACACGCTCGTCGCCGCGCTCGCGGCGCGCCGGGTGACCCGGGCGTACCAGACGTTGGTGTGGGGCCGGCTGGAATCACCGAACGGCTTGATCGACGCACCGATCGGTCGCGACCACCGCGACCCGTTGCGAATGGCCGTCGTCATCGACGGAAAGCCGGCACGCACCCGGTACCGCACGATCACCACGTACTCGCTGCCCGCATCGGCGAGCCGGTTGGAATGCCACCTGGAGACGGGGCGCACCCATCAGATCCGCGTCCACCTCGCCGCCGCCGGTCATCCGGTGATCGGCGACGGTCCATACGGCGGAGTCCGGTCCGGCATCACCTCGCCACGACCGTTCCTCCACGCCGCCGCGCTGGAGTTCCGGCACCCAGCGTCGGGCGAGATCCTCTCGTTCACGTCCGAGCTTCCCGACGACCTCGTCGCCGTGCTGTCCGGCCTCACCGAGTGACGCGACCGACCCCGCAGCGCGGGTGCTCGGCGGGTGGCGTCAGAGCGACAGAGGGGTGGACAGGAGATCGGGCCAGGGCTTGCTGCCCTGCGCCGCCTGGGCGATCTCGGCGAGGGTGAACCCCTCCATGTGCCGGCGCATCATCTCCCCGGCCTCGTGCCAGATCGCCAGGAGCACGCACTGACCCTCGTGGTCGCAGGCGCCGTCCTGATGCGGTTCGCCGAAGTCGCCGAGCGAGATCGGACCGTCGACGGCCGACAGGATCTCCGACAGGCGGATCTCGGCGGTGGGCCGGGCGAGGATGTAGCCGCCCCCGACGCCCCGCTTGGAGCGGACGAGGCCGGCGCCCTTGAGCGCGAGCAGGATCTGTTCCAGGTACGGCTGGGGCAGCCCCGTGCGGCGGGCGATGTCACTGACCGACGTCGGGCCGGGCTCGTCGATGTGCAGCGCCAACGACAGGAGAGCTCGACAGGCGTAGTCGCCTTTGGTGGAAACGCGCACACCGTCATCGTAGCGGTGCCAGCGACACCGCGACGGCGACGGCGCGATGGCCGCGAGGTGGCGCCGCCGGGACGAACGTGCTGGACTAGGGCTCCCGTGACCGACCAGCCCGTCCTCCCTCAATACTCCGGTGCGAACGTTCGCGGCATCATCCCCGCCCTCCTCGCGCCACGCGGAGTACCGCTGCCGCGCTGGATGCCGGCGGCGGCCGCCGCTGCGCAGACGGTGGTGCTGGTCCTCGACGGGCTCGGATGGGAGCAGCTCCAGGAGCGGCTCCTGCTGGCCCCGAACCTCGCGTCGATGACGGGTGGCCCGATCACGACGGTGGCGCCGAGCACCACCGCCACGGCGCTGACCTCGATCGCCACCGGGCTGACGCCCGCCGAGCACGGCCTGGTCGGCTACCGGTTCGACATCGGCGGCGACATCATCAACGTCCTCCGGTGGCACGGCGAACGCGGCGATCTGCGTCGATCGCATCCGCCGGCAGACGTGCAGCCGTTCACGCCGTTCCTCGGCGAATCGCCGCCGGTGATCACCCGCGGCGAGCTCGAGGGCTCAGGGTTCACCGACGCCCATCTGCGCGGCTCGCGCCTGGTCGGTTGGCGCACCGCGTCGGCCATCGCTGTCGAGGTCGGTCGGCAGATCGACAAGGGTGAACGCTTCGTCTACGCGTACTACGACGGCATCGACAAGACCGCGCACGAGCGTGGCTTCGGCCCGTACTACGACGCCGAGCTCGTCAACGTTGACCGGCTCGTCGGCGACGTGCTGTCACGTTTGCCTGCAGACGCATCGCTGATCATCACTGCTGACCACGGCCAGGTCGCTGTCGGTGACCGCACCGTCCGCCCCGCGACAGCGCTGCTGGCGATGGTCCGGATCCAATCGGGTGAGGGCCGGTTCCGATGGTTCCACGCCAAGCCCGGCGCCCAGGCAGACCTGCTCGATGCCTGTCGCGATGCGCATCAACATCACGCCTGGGTGGTCAGCCGCGAGCAGGTCATCGACGAGGGCTGGTTCGGCCCGGTCATCGCCGCGCCGGTGGCCAGCCGCCTCGGCGACGTCGCCCTGGTGGCACGCGAGCCGATCACGTTCTACGACCCGGCAGATTCCGGGCCGTACGAGTTGATCTGTCGCCACGGCAGCCTCACCGCGGCCGAAATGCTCGTACCCTTGCTGGCGTCCGCCGGCCGCCGCTGAGAGGAACTGCCATGTCCGACCCCGTCGACTCCACCACCAACGCTGTCAATACCGACACCGACACCACCGACGACGTCAACGTCGAACCGGTGTCCACCGAGCCCGCGGGCCCCATCGAGCACGGTGAGATCGTGACGGCTCCGTCCGACGACGCGGTCACCGAGACCGTCACCGCACCCGCCAAGGTGATGCGCATCGGCTCGATGGTCAAGCAGCTCCTCGAAGAGGTCAAGGGCACTGATCTCGACGAAGCCAGCCGCGAGCGTCTCGCCGAGATCTACGAGCGCTCGATCGTCGAGCTGGCCGAGGCCCTGTCGCCCGATCTGCAGCAGGAGCTGCGGATGCTCACCCTGCCGTTCAAGGACGGCACGGCGCCGACATCGGGCGAGATCCGCGTCGCCCACGCCCAGCTCGTCGGCTGGCTGGAGGGCCTCTTCCACGGCATCCAGGCAACGCTGTTCGCCCAGCAGCTGGCGGCGCGTCAGCAGTTCGAGCAGATGCGCGGGATCTCCCCGGGGTCGGAGTCGTCGGGCATCGACCCACGGCTGATGGCCCCGCGCGGTGCCCCGGTCGCCGGTGACGGCTCGGCGAACGATCGCCCGGGCACGTACCTCTGAGTCGCTGCTACAGTCGACGAATCACAGCGCTGTAAGTTCGCGCTGATCACCGAGCCGGGCGGGTGCGCTGCCGCGGCTCCTTCGCTGTCGCTGAGAAGAGGTTCGTCCGTTGGGAGATTCGTTCACCCACCTCCATGTCCACACCGAGTTCTCGATGCTCGACGGCGCCGCCAGGCTCGACGAGCTCGTGGCCAAGGCGGCCAGCGACGGCATGCCGGCGCTGGGGATGACGGATCACGGCAACATGTACGGGGTCCTCGACTTCTACAAGGAGTGCAAGGACAAAGGCGTCAAGCCGATCATCGGCACCGAGGCCTACATGGCGTGGGACTCGCGCCTCGAACGGCCGACCCGTCGGGGCCGGGTCGATGACTCCGGCGGCGACACCGAAGGCGGCAAGAAGCTCTACTACCACCTCACCCTGCTGGCCGAGACCGATCAGGGGTACCGCAACCTGATCCAGCTGAGCAGCCTCGCCTTCATGGAGGGCTACTACTACAAGCCACGCATGGACTGGGAGCTGCTCGAGAAGTACAGCGCCGGGCTGATCGCCACCACGTCGTGCCTCGGCGGGCACGTCCTCCAGTCGCTGCTGCAGGGAGACGAGAAGGGCGCGATCGAGAAGGCCGCCCGGCTGCAGGACATCTTCGGCAAGGACAACCTGTTCGTCGAGCTGCAGGACCACGGCCTGCCGGCCCAGCACGAGACCAACCCGAAGCTGATCGAGATCGCCAAGAAGATCGGCGCGCCGCTGATCGCCACCAACGACAGCCACTACACCCACCGCCACGACCACGAGGCCCACGACGCCCTGCTCTGCGTGCAGACCGGGGCGATGCTCAGCGACCCGAAGCGGTTCAAGTTCGAGGGCCAGGAGCACTACCTCAAGACCGCCGACGAGATGCGCTACCTGTTCCGCCAGTTCCCCGAGGCGTGCGACAACACGCTGTGGGTGGCCGAACGGGCCAACGTCGAGATCGAGTTCGGCAAGGTCGAGCTGCCCAACTTCCCACTGCCGGAAGGGTTCGACAACGACACCGAGTACCTCGAGAGCCTGGCGTGGCAGGGGGCGAAGGAGCGTTGGGGTGAGGTCCTGCCCAACGACGTGCTCGAGCGCGTCGCGTACGAGCTCAAGGTCATCGCCGACATGGGCTTCAGCAGCTACTTCCTCATCGTGTGGGACCTGATCAAGCACGCCAAGGACGCAGGCATCCGCGTCGGCCCCGGCCGTGGGTCGGCCGCCGGTTGCGCGGTTGCCTACGCGCTGCGGATCACCGAGCTGGACCCGATCCGTTACGACCTGCTCTTCGAGCGCTTCCTGAACCCCAGCCGCATCTCGATGCCCGACATCGACATGGACTTCGACTCCCGCTACCGGGATGAGATGATCCGTTACGCCGCCGAGAAGTACGGGCGCGACCACGTCGCCCAGATCATCACGTTCGGCACGATCAAGGCCCGCAACGCGGTGCGCGACGCGGCGCGGGTGCTCGGCTATCCGTACGGCGTCGGCGACAAGGCGGCCAAGGCGATGCCGCCACTGGTGATGGGTCGCGACACGCCGCTCAAGTACTGCTTCGAGCAGAACCCGAAGTACACCGACGGCTACAACGCAGCCAGCGAGCTGCGCGCGATGTACGAGACCGACCCCGACCTCAAGCGCGTCATCGACGTCGCGCGTGGGTTGGAGGGCCTGAAGCGCAGCGACGGCATCCACGCCGCGGCGGTGGTGATCACCAAGAACCAGCTCACCGACTACCTGCCGGTGCAGCGCAAGCCGGCACCCGGCGGCAAGGCCGAGGACGCCCCGGTCGTGACACAGTTCGAAATGCACGGGGTCGAAGAGCTCGGCCTGTTGAAGATGGACTTCCTCGGGTTGCGCAACCTCGACGTCATCACCGACGCCGTCGCGATGGTGCGGGCGCGCAGCGATGCCGCGTTCGACATCGACTCGATCCCGCTCGACGACCTGCCGACCTTCGAGCTGCTCAGCCGCGGCGACACGATCGGCGTGTTCCAGTTGGAGTCCCCGCCGATGCGGGCGCTGCTGCGCGCGCTGGCGCCGGACAGCTTCGAGGACGTTGCCGCGCTCATCGCGCTCTATCGGCCGGGCCCGATGAGCGTCAACATGCACTACGACTACGCGGACCGCAAGAACGGTCGCAAGCCCGTCGAGTTCTTCCATGCCGACGCCGAGGAGGTGCTGACCGACACCTTTGGCCTGATGATCTATCAGGAGAGCGTGATGCGCGTCGCCCAGCGCTTCGCCGGTTACACGCTGGCCGAAGCGGACAACCTGCGCAAGGCGATGGGCAAGAAGTCACGTGAGGTCATGGCCAAGGCCCGCGACGCGTTCGAGGCCGGCTGCATCGCCAGTGGCTATGCGGACAAGCTCGGCAAGGACCTGTTCGACATCATCGAGAAGTTCGCCGACTACGCGTTCAACAAGAGCCACTCCTTCGGCTACGGCCTGGTCACCTATCAGACGGCGTTCTTGAAGGCGCACTACCCGGTGGAGTACTTCTCGTGCTTGCTGACCAGCGTCAAGAGCAACCTCGACAAGGCGGCGATCTACCTCTCCGATGCCCGCCAGATGGGCATCAAGGTGCTCACGCCCGACGTCAACCGGTCGGTCGGCGACTTCGCTGCGCTCTCGCCCGGTGAGGTGCCCGCCGGCGTCGAGCTGCCCGCGGGCAGCCCGGGGGCGATCGCGTTCGGTCTCTCCGCGGTGCGCAACGTGGGGGAGGGCCTCGTCGAGCTGTTGGTCGCCGATCGTGCCGAGCACGGCCCGTACGAGACCTTCTACGACTTCGTCGAGCGGGTTCCCGAAGGCGTGCTCAACAAGCGCACGATCGAGTCGCTGATCAAGGCGGGCGCGTTCGACGGCCTCGGCCATCCCCGGCGCGGGCTGATGATGGTGTTCGAACAGATCATCGACGGTGCCGTCGTCCGTCGCCGCGAACGCGACCAAGGCGTGATGAGCCTGTTCGGTGACATCGGCTCGGACGCGGGCAGCTCCTTCAACGAACGGGTGGACATCCCCGAGCTGGAGTTCGAGAAGGCACTGCTGCTGAAGTCGGAGAAGGAGATGCTCGGCCTCTACATCAGCGACCACCCGCTGCTCGGGGTGGAGGCCGCCCTGCGCCGCAAGGTCGATTGCAGCATCGCTGAGGCCACCGAGCGCGAGGACGGGGCGATCATCACCCTCGGTGGGGTGATCACCGGCCTGGCCCGCAAGTTCACCAAGAAGGGCGACCAGATGGCGGTGTTCACCCTGGAGGACCTCGACAGTGGGCTCGAGGTCACGGTCTTCCCGCGCATGCTCCAGGAGCAGGGCCACCGCCTCGTCGACGACGCGATCGTCACGGTCAAGGGCCGCCTCGACCGCAAGGACGAGACCAGAGTTGGCTTCATGGCCCAGGACATCGCGGTGCTGGAGGGCCTCGACACAGGTAGTTCGGCCCCGCTGAAGCTGCGCCTGCCCGCGAACCTGCTCAACGAGATCAAGATCCACCAGCTCAAGCGGATCCTGCGCGACCATCCCGGCGAATCGCAGGTGTTCGTCCAGCTCGGCGGCGGCAAGACGCTGCGCCTGGCCGACGACTTCTGCGTCGATCTCGACCGTGCCGTCGGCGAGCTGCGCGTCGCATTCGGCCACGACGCGGTGATGTTGTAGCCGCTGGCTCACGCCAGTTCCAAACATCTGTTTGGCGCTTCGGCTCCGAAACCCGTCCAAATGGTGGCAGAATGGACGTCTCATTTGGAATCGCCCGGCGTCGGCCGAGCTCGACAACCGGGGAGCATGAAGCGCAATGGCAATCCAGGTCGATACCAGGGACTGCGCGGCGCTCGGCGACGCCGACCTCGATGAGATGGCATCGATGGGCGGCTCGTTCGACATCGGCAGCGTGTCCAAGGCGAAAGAGGATTGGGTGCTCAGCACCACCGCTCGGATCGACGGTGTGCTGCACGGATTCATGTTCGCCACGCTGGAGCGCATCGGCGGCACGCCCTGCGTGCTGCTCGGCCAGCTCAGCGTCAAGCGCACCTCCAAGCGTGACCAGGTCCTCAAGGGCCTGATGGGCGAGGCCTACCACCGTGCGCTGATGGCCTTCCCCGACGAAGATGTCGTGGTCGGCACCCGGTTCGTGTCCGCCGAGGGCCTCGAAGGCTTCAAGCAGCTCGGCGAGATGATCCCTCGTCCCGGCCACCGCGCCGTCGGCGAGGAGCGGGCCTGGGGCCGCCGTCTCGCCAAGCGCTTCGGTGTCGACTCCACCTACGACGAGCAGAGCTTCGTCGTCAAGAGCAACGGGCAGAGCGGCTTCCTCGACCACGAGTCACTGAAGCCGGAGAAGACCAACCCCGATGTGGCCGCGCAGTTCGCCACGGTGAACGCGAAGAAGGGCGGCGCGCTCATCGTCCACGGCTGGACGATGGCCGAAGACCTCGTCAAGCTCGGGGCACGCTGAGCGACCGATCGTTCGCCGACGTCGTCCGCTCCCGGCGGATGACGCGCGAGTTCGCCGATCGTCCGATCGACCCCGCGCTGCTCGACGATCTCGTCGATCTCGCCACCCGCGCGCCGAGCCCCGGCAAGACCCAGGGCTGGCACCTGGTCGTGCTCAGCGGCGCGGAAACGGCCCGGTTCTGGGATGCGACGATGGCGCCCGAGCGTCGTGCCGGGTTCCGCTGGCAAGGTCTGCTGACCGCACCGGTGATCGCGATCCCGCTGGCCGATCCAGCCGCCTACGTCGAGCGCTACGCCGAACCGGACAAGGCCCGTTCCGGGCTCGGCGAGTCCGCCGATGCGTGGCCGACGCCGTACTGGACGGTCGATGCCGCGATGTCGGTGATGACGCTGTTGCTGGCCGCCGAGGACGCCGGCCTGGGTGCCTTGCTGTTCGGCGTGTTCAACGGCGAGGACTCGTTGCGGACTGCGCTGGAGATCCCCGACCGGCTCCAGGTGCTCGGAGCCATCGCGCTCGGCTGGCCGCGTGACCACATCGCTGCTGGCACCGAAGACCGGACCGGCGATCTGGCCAAGCCGGGACTGAGCGCCTCTCGCCGCCGCCGTCGGCCCGCCGAGGTGATCCACCACGGCGGCTGGTGACGTTCCGTTCGACCGGGCGGGGGCCGGTCAGCTCGTCGGACAGCCGGAGCTGATCCACTGGTTGAAGGTCGCGCTGGCCGAGGAGAAACCGCTGTCGGAGAACAGCGTGGTGAATGCGGGGTCGGCGGCGGCCTTGCTGAAGTCGTTGTTGTACTTGGCGTACAGCGCCTGCAGCAGACCGAAGTCCTTGGAGAGCACCTTCACCGCAGACTCCACGTCCTTCGGAACCTTGCCCTGGAGCGAGTCGAACAGCGTCGACAGGCCACCGAGATCGGTGTTCTGGCCGGAGATCGCGCCCGCGAACGCGGACAGGTACGACGTGCAGTCTCCGGCGATCCCGGGGATCCCCGCCAGGGACGGCGAGGTGTCGTCGCCGCTTGCGGTGCTGCCGGCGGTTCCCGTGCCGTCACCGCTGGAGTCGCCAGAGTTGGCAGCGGAGTTGCTCGAGCCGTCCACCGTCGTGGCGGACTGTGACGACTTGCCGATCGACAGCTTGTTGTCGCTGCTGCACGCGCTCAGACCGAGCAGGGAGGCGACCCCCACGATCGTGAGCAGTGGGGTGAGTGCGGTTCTGTTCATGAGAACGATCCTTCCGGTCAGGGCTACGACAGTAACGTGCCGAGTTCGTCCACGGTCGTTACAGGGAGCTGGCAGGCGAAGTGCTCGCACACGTGGGCGAACCCCGCGGCGCGCCCCTGCCACAGCGGCGAGTCGTACTCCTCGCCCCACGCCAGCACTGCGTTCGGCAGCCAACGCTGGTGCACGGCCGCGACGAGATCCGGTCGGTCGCCGGTGACGACGATCTCGCGCATCCCCTGCTCCCGGAGATCGACGGCCGCCAGCGCGTTGCACGCCGCGGTGGGCGCCGCCGCGAGGACGCGGGCGAGCAGGCGCATCGTCTGATCGGCGTGGTTGGTGAAGCGGGCCTCACCGGTGAGCGCGCCGAGCCGGTACAGCGCCACAGCGGTGACCGAGTTCGCTGATGGCGTGGCGTTGTCGAGGATGTCCTTCTGGCGCACGATCAGCGCTTCAGCGTCGTCGGCGGTGGTGAACACGCCGCCGGCGTCGGTGTCCCAGAAGTGGTCGAGCAGGGTGTCCGCGACCGTTGTGGCCTCGGTGATCCACCGCGCCCGGCCGGTGGCCTCACCGAGACGGGTGAACGCGTCGATCAGGCAGGCGTGGTCGGCCGCGAACGCGGCATGCCGGGCCCGTGGCCGGCCGTCGGCCTGCCACGAGCGGAACCACCGCCCATCGGGACCACGCAGCTCGGCGAGCAGGAACTCGGCGTTGGCAATCGCGGCGTCGAGCCAGTCCTGGCGCTGCAGTGCCGCGCCGGCCTCGGCCAGCGACGCCAGGAACAACGCGTTCCACTCGGTGAGCACCTTGTCGTCGAGCCCTGGCTTGGCTCGCTTCGAGCGGGCGTCGTACAGCTGGGCGCGGGATCGCCCGACCGATTCCGGGCGCAGCAGTTCGCCACGATGAGCGAGTCGGCAGAGGATGTTGCGGCCCTCGAAGTTGCCGGACTCGGTGGCTTCCCACCACTCGATCGATTCCGCAGCGCGGTCGGGCCCGAGGACGTCTTCCATCTCGGCGATCGTCCAGGTCGAGAACAACCCCTCGTGGCCGTGACCGTGCTCGTCGGGCGAGTCGGCGTCCTCTGCTGAGTACCAGCCGCCTGATGACTCGGGGGAGTGATGGGTCATCTCGCCCAGCACGTAGCCGATCGTCTCCTCGACGACCTGCCGCCACTGCGGCTCGCGGAACACGAGCCATGCGTGGAGGTAGATGCGGACCAGCAGGGCCTGGTCGGAGAGCATCTTCTCGAAGTGAGGCACCAGCCACTCGCGATCGGTGCTGTAGCGGGCGAACCCGCCGCCGATGTGGTCGTACATCCCCCCACTCGCCATCGCATCGAGCGACGTCGTGACGACCGTGCGCGCGGCGTCGCTCGGCAGGCGGACGTGGGCGCGCAGGACGAGGTCGAGGTTCATTGTCGAGGGGAACTTCGGCGCCGGCCCGAACCCGCCCCACTCGCCGTCGAAGCTCTGCCCCAGCTGCTGCAGCGCGGCGTTGATCGTGTCGAGCCCCGGGAGATCGTCGTGCGGCGTGATCGCAGCCGCCCGCCCGAGCGCTTCCATCAGCGCGGTCACGTTCTGATCGACATCGATGCGGCGGGTGCGCCAGACCTCGTCGATCGAGGCCAGCAGGGCGAGGAAGTTCGGCTTCGGGAAGTACGTGCCGCCGTAGAAGGGCCGGCGACCCGGAGTGAGGAACACCGTCATCGGCCACCCACCGCGCCCGGTCAACGCCTGGACGGCCTCCATGTAGATCGCGTCGACGTCCGGGCGTTCCTCGCGGTCGACCTTGACGTTGACGAACAGCCGGTTCATCTCGGCTGCGACCTCGGCGTCCTCGAAGCACTCGTGGGCCATGACGTGGCACCAGTGGCACGCGCTGTACCCCACCGACAGCAGGATCGGCACGTCCCGTTCCTCTGCCGCCGCGAACGCCTCCGGACCCCAGGCATACCAGTCGACCGGGTTCTCAGCGTGCTGCCGCAGATACGGGCTGGTTTCGCGAGCGAGCCGGTTCTGAGCCACGCGGCCACCGTACCGGTCACCCGGGAACCGACCACGCGCTGCTGACCCGGTGCCGTCCTGGCTCCGGGGTACGAGTGTGGGTCGGTTGATCCGATGGCCCCACGCGAGCGATCGGATCAGGGTCAGGCGGCCTTGTTCTGCGATGTGGGTCCGCGTGCGGGGAGTGGCATGGTGCGACCGTCGGGGAGGGTGATGGAGAGGTTGTTGGCGTCGCCGTGGAGGTGGACGTCGGGTCGATGTCGGAAGCTGTGGTGGTAGACGCACCACAACACCAACAGGTGAAGATCGGTCGGCCCGTTTTGGGCGTCCCATTCGTGGATGTGGTCGACCTGGCACCAGTCGGCCGGCATCTGACAACCGTCGAATCGGCAGCCACCGTCGCGGGCCAACAGCGCCTTGTATTGGGCGTCGGACGCGAGCCGTTGTGACCGTCCGAGGTCGAGCGGCACCGAGTTCGAGGTCAGCAAGCGGACGATGTTGGCGTTCGTGCACATCTGGCGGACAATCTCGGCCGGGATGACCTCACCCGTGGAGGAACGACCGGCACCGGGTGTGCGTCCTTCCAGGACGTCGATGTCGATCGTGACGACCACCGTCGGCCGTTCCCGACCACCCTTGATCTCGCCTTTGGCGTAGGCGTCGGCCAACATCACCAACGCGTCGGCGTGCTTCTGTTCCCGGGTCCGGTCATCACCGCCCAATGGTTTGCCGGTGATCGCGCGCAACGCGTTCTCGACGGTCATCGCATCGGAAGTGGTCAACTGGCCGTCGACGCGTGTCATCCCGTCACCCAAATCGGAGAACCGGATCCCACGCTTCTGCCGTCTGGCGTGCTCACGCTCGGCGTCGGTCTGATCCGCGGGCGGGTAGAGCTGCTGGAACATGTTTCCGGCGTCGGTTGCCTCACTCGGTGTGGCGCCTTTGCACATGTCGACCAGATCGGCATTGCTTCCGGAATGATCTGAACCCAATGCCGGCTACAACGCCGACGCCGTATCAGGACTGATCTCGCCAGCGTCGACGGCATCGGCGAGGTCTTTGGACTTGTTGAGTGCTTCGCCGAGCTTGCGTTGCTTGGACGCCGCGGTCTTGGTGGTCTTGCCCTTTGCGGCGAGCCAGTCCTCGATCGAACGGTGTCCCGACTGCTTCCAGATGAGATGCCGGTCCGCTTCCAGCAACGCCCGCGACTGGGCGACCCGGATCATGTCCATCTCGACCTGCATCGACAGGATCGACGGCCCGAGATCATCGACCGGAACCAGGGCGAGGTCCACGCCGAGCAGGGCGGTGGTGCCTTGGTGGAGGAGATCGAGCGCTGCTCTCATGCCAACCATGCTATCGAACATACGTTCGATCACAACCGATCAGGACGAAGAATAGGGCTGAGACCTCGACACCTTTGCAGAAGGCCGTGACACCCGGAAGTGTGGGTGGCGGCCTCGGAGTCACGCCCCGAATTTGGTGGGCTCGTGGCGCCG
>JAOBWQ010000046.1 GCA_025463425.1 Ilumatobacteraceae bacterium
GCCGGGTCAGCATCGTCACCGGCGGGAGTCGGGGCATCGGTGCGGCGATCACCGCGCGGCTCGTTCGCGACGGCGCGCACGTCGCGGTGGTCTACGCCGGGAACCACGCCGCCGCCGGCGCTCTCCAGGAGTCTCTGGCCGACGAGCCGGGCTCGGTGTCGCTGCACTGCGCCGACGTCGGCTCGGCCGGCGCCTGCCAAGCGGTGGTTGCCGACGTCCTGGCCCGGCACGGGCGGATCGATCACCTCGTCAACAATGCCGGCCTGCTCGTCGAGGCCAGCCCGAGACGGATGACGCTCGACGAGTGGGACCGAGCGATCTCGGTGAACCTGTCGGCTTCGTTCTACTTCGCCCAGGCGGCGCTGGAGCCGATGATCACCCAGCAGTTCGGCCGGATCGTCAACGTGTCGTCGGTGACCGCCAGCATGGGCAGCGCATCCGAGGCCGGCTACGGCGCAGCCAAGGCCGGGCTGTTCGGACTCTCCCGGTCACTCGCTCGTAGCGTTGCCCGGAGAGGCATCACGGTGAACGTCGTGGTGCCCGGGATCTTCGAGACCGACATGACCCTCTCGATGCCGGCCGATGCCCAGGAGACGATCAAGGCGATGATCCCGATCGGCCGTCGCGGCGATCCCGATGAACTGGCCCACGCGGTGATGTTCCTGCTCGACGAGCGCGCGGGTTACGTGACCGGCTCGGTGGTGACCGTGGACGGTGGCATCTCGATGGGGGCCTGAGCGCGCATCCGGGCAAGACGTGCTCGGGTGCGCACGATCCAACCGTCGTAGTCCTCGGCCTTGCGTCTGAACGACTCGCGGACGCGTTCGTGTGGAGTGATCAGGAACGGCTCGTCGCCCTCCATCGCCGCGAGCACCTGGGCGGCGACGTCCTCGGGTAGGAGGACCTCCCCGAGCGGCCCGTTCGGCGGCGGCGCGTCGGATCCGTCGCTGTCCATCGGCCGGCCGAACATGCCGGTGTAGACGGCGTTCGGGCACAGGCACGAGACCCGGAGCCCGCGCTCGCCGTAGTTGAGCGCGAGCCACTCGGCGTAGCCGAGCGCACCGTGCTTGGTCAACGTGTAACCCGGCGCGGACGGGCCGGTGATCAACGCCGCCGACGAGATCGTCTGGAGCAGGTAGCCGCCGCCACGTTCGAGCATCGAAGGCACGACGGCCTGCGCCGCCCACACGTGGGCGAGCAGGTTCACGTCGGTGATCCTGCGGTAGTCGTCCGGGCTGCCGTCGAGGCCGCCGGGGGCAGGGTCGGAGTAGCCGGCGTTCGAGCAGAACACGTCGACGGGGCCGTACGTGGCGACCGCGACGTCGACCAGGGCGCGGATCTGCGCGGGATCGCCCACGTCGCACCTCACGCCGAGCCCGCCGATCCTCGCGGCCACCCGCTCGGCCCACTCGCCGTCGAGGTCGGCCACGACGACACCACGCGCCCCGCGTGCTGCGAATGCTTCGGCCAGGGCGCGGCCGATGCCGCTCGCGCCGCCCGTGACGATCACCACCGCATCGCGTAGCTCCACGTCAGGCCTGCTCGTCGACGAAGCGGGCGATCATCGCGGCAAGCTCCACCGGCGTGTCCCCCTGCACACTGTGACCGGCGTTGGCCACGCGCACGACCTGTGCGTGTGGCGCGCGGCGCCGCAGTTCGGATTCGTCGGCGTCGTCGACGACCGACTGCGGCAACATGCCTCGCACCAGCATCAGCGGCACCCTCAGCGACGACACGGTGTCCCACAGGAACCCGTACCTCGGCATGCCGTCGTCAGCGGCAGCACGCAGGCGGGCGTAGCGCCAGACCCACGATCCGTCATCGCGCTGCAACGCGTTGTGGAGGATGCCCCGCCGCAAGGACGACACCGTTCGGGTCGGGTTGTGCTCGATGGTCCTGGCCAGCAATGCGTCGAAGTCGGCGAAGGAATCCGGGCCATTGACGAATGCGGCGATGGCGCTCGACTTGCGCTCGTCGACACCCGGTGTGACATCGACGAGGACAGCGGATCGCACGGCCGCTGGTGCGTGCGCTGCCAGTGCCAGGGTCAGCATTCCGCCCAACGACATGCCGACCACGGCCTTGGCATTCGGCGCGAGGGCACCGATGACGGCGGCGATGTCCGGCGCGTTGGCGCTGACATCGAGGGCTCCGTTCCGACCCTGGTCGGAGTGGCCGTGTCCGGGGAGATCGATCGCCACCAGTGGTCGGTCCAGGGCGAGTGCAACGGTGTCCCAGGTGTGCGCGTTCTGGGCCCCACCGTGCAGGAAGACGAGCTCGGGGTCGTCGGTTCCCCACACCAGCGCGCTCAGGCGACGACCGTCGGCGAGGGTCACTGCGTCGCGTCGCACGACGGGCGCACCGGGGTACAGGATCCCGTACTCGTCGGCGTTCTCCTGGAACATCCCGAACTCGTCGTAGGGAACCTTCGCGGGACCAGGATCGGGGTCACGGTCGATCGGCATCAGAACAGGTCTCCTCCGGTTGCGAGCGCGGTGGTGCCATGGCGCTCGAACGTCTTCACCACGTTGGCGCCGACGCGCCATTTGTGAACTTCATCGGGGCCGTCGACCAGGCGCTGGGCTCGCGCCTCGGCGTACCACTCTGCCAACGGGGTGTCGGTGGTGAATCCGAGTGCGCCGTGCAGCTGGATCGCAGTGTCGATGACGTCGTGCAGCATGTGTGCGATGTAGT
>JAOBWQ010000061.1 GCA_025463425.1 Ilumatobacteraceae bacterium
GATCATTCCCTGCTCGAGGCCCACCTGCTCGACTTCGACGGCGAGCTCTACGGCGAGTCGGCGCACGTGCAGTTCAGTCACTTCCTGCGCAGCGAGCGAAAGTTCGACGGCATCGACTCGCTGATCGCACAGTTGAAGCAGGACATCGAGCACGCCCGGGCCGTCACCGCCTGAGCACCATCCCGGCAGCGGTCAGCGGCCCAGGGTCACCAGGGTGATCAGCCCGACGAGCACGATCGCCGTGGCGGTCAGGCGACGGCGGGCGTTGCCTTCTCCGAGGAACCGCCAGCCGATCAGCGCAGCCAAGACCACGCTGGACTCACGCAGCGCTGTCACGTAGCCGACCGATGCGTACCGGACCGCGACGAGCACGAGCGTGTAGGTGATCAGCGACGCGATGCCCGCCAGCGTGAACTTGCGCCAGTCGACGCGCAGCGCGGCGTGTACCTCCCCGAACCGTCCGGTCGACAGGCCGTACGCAGACAGTGACACGGTGGTGGCGATCGCCGTGGCCAGTCCGTAGCCGACGTCCTTGGTGACGCTCGACCCCGGGATCTGGGTCACCCGCGAGCCCTTGCTGTCGAGCAGCGTGTACGCGCAGATCGTGCAACCGACGCCGATCGCCGTGATCACCGCCGGGCCACGGGCACGCCCGGCCAGGATCATCAGTCCGCACGCGATGATCACGATCGCTGCGATCGTCCAGGCCTTGGCGGGATCGCCGAGCAGCACGATGCCCCCGATCGCCGCCAGGAACGCACCGCTGCCACGGGCGACCGGGTACACCTGCGAGAAGTCGCCGCTGGCGTAGGCCCGGCTGAGGAACAGGGTGTACGGCAGGTGCACGCACCCGGACAGGACCGCCCACTTCCAACCCTGCGAGGGCATCCCCCCGGTTGCGATCAGTGCGACGAGCGCGATCGCGCCGCCGATGCCGAACTGCGCCCACAGTGCGATGAACCGATCGTGGCGGGTCTGTTTGACCGCCAGGTTCCAGCCGGCGTGCAGCACGGCCGCGCCGAGCGCGAGCAGCGTTGCGGTGAGCACGACGTTCGACGCTACCCGTCGCCGACCACCGCGACCGGCGTGACATTCATGGTGCGAGCGCGCGGCGTAGGGTTCGGTGCACTATGGATCGACCGATCGGCATGTTCGACTCCGGATTCGGCGGGCTCACGGTGGCGAGAGCGGTCATCGACCTGCTGCCGAACGAGGACCTCGTCTACATCGGCGACACGGGGCGGTACCCGTACGGCTCCAAGCCGCAGAGCGAGGTGCGCGACTACGCGTTCCAGCTCGCCTGGAGCCTGGTCAAGGACTTCGACGCCAAGGCGGTGGTGGTTGCCTGCAACACCGCGGCGGCCGCAGCGCTCGACGATCTCGCCCACGACCTGCCGGTGCCGGTGATCGGCGTGATCGA
Source organism: Ilumatobacteraceae bacterium (assembly GCA_025463425.1). Lineage (GTDB taxonomy): Bacteria > Actinomycetota > Acidimicrobiia > Acidimicrobiales > Ilumatobacteraceae > WLMZ01. The sequence continues at coordinate 1,421 of JAOBWQ010000061.1, forward strand.
GCCCGGCGCGCGGGCGCTGGTGCAGGCGACGCGCAGCGGCCGCGTCGGCGTGATCGGAACGGTCGGCACCGTCGTCTCCGGCGCGTACGACCGCGCTGTGTCGGCCACCAACGTGCCGGTGGTGCTGACGACGGCGGCGTGCCCCGGCTTCGTCGAGTTCGTCGAACGCGGCCAGACGAGCGGCGACGAGATCGCGATCCTCGCCGATCGCATGCTGGCCCCGGTCAAGGCCGCGGGGGTCGACACGTTGCTGCTCGGTTGCACTCATTACCCGTACCTGGCGCGGGTGATCGGTCAGGCGATGGGTCCGTCGGTCACGTTGGTCAGCAGCGCCGACGAGACGGCGTTCGCGGCGCGCGACCAGTTGGGCGAGCTCGGTTTGCTGCGGGCTGACGGCGCGGCCGGCGACGGTGAGCACCAGTTCCTCTCCAGTGGCGACATCGGCTGGTTCGCCGATCTCGGCCGACGGCTGTTCGGCCCGGAACTGGCGGCTGCGGAGTCCTGGATCCCGCCGCACCAGGAGCTCGGCAGCCAGCACGTCCCGGGACCTGCCAACTCCCGGAGCAAGCAGAGCCGGTAGCTTGCTTCGGGCTCGCTCGGCAACGTTGCTGCGAGCCGTCGATCAAGGAGACAACACATGGCGCGCCCCGATGGCCGTGCACCGAACGAGCTTCGCCCGCTCTCGTTCGAACGGGACTTCACCGAGATGGCGGCCGGCAGCGTGCTCGTCAGCTTCGGCCGCACGCGCGTGCTCTGCACGGCGAGCATCGACGAGGACGTGCCGCGGTGGATGAAGGGCAAGGGCAAGGGTTGGGTCACCGCCGAGTACTCGATGCTGCCCGGTTCGTCGCCCGAGCGCGTCGATCGTGAAGCCGCCAAGGGCAAGCAGAGTGGCCGCACCGTCGAGATCCAGCGGCTGATCGGACGCTCCCTGCGCGCGGCGTGCGACATGCGCCTGCTCGGCGAACGCCAGGTCGTCGTCGACTGTGACGTGCTGCAAGCCGATGGTGGGACGCGTACCGCGAGCATCTGCGGCGGCTACCTCGCGCTCCACGACGCGCTCACCAGGTTGGTGCAGAACCAATCGATCAGTGCGCTGCCGCTCCACTCCTACTGCGCCGCGATCAGCGTCGGAGTCGTCGACGGCACACCCGTGCTCGACCTGCCCTACGTCGAGGACAGCCGCGCCGAGGTCGACATGAACGTCGTGATGCTCAAGCGTCTCGCCGGCGACGTGGATGCCCAGTTCGTCGAGGTGCAAGGCACCGCCGAGGGTGCGCCATTCAGTCGTAGCGAGCTCGACCAGCTGCTCGCGCTGGCCGAAGGCGGCATCGGCACGATCATCGGCCTGCAGGCCGAGACGATCTCCACGCCGCCCGAGTTCCGCAAGCTCGGCCGCTGAACGACGCGACGATGGACCCGCATCCCGAGCCCGAGCAGCCACTGCCGCGATACGTGTGCGCGTCGGCCAACCCGGACAAGGTCGCCGAGATCGCCGCCCTCCTCGACGGTCTGGTCGAGCTGCTGCCCCGCCCGGCCGAGGTGCCCGACGTCGTCGAGGATGCCGACACCCTCGTCGGCAATGCCCGGTTGAAGGCCACCGCGATCTGTGCGGCGACGGGGATGCCGGCTGTCAGCGACGACACCGGGCTCGAGGTGGATGCACTCGGCGGCGAACCCGGCGTGTACACCGCCCGGTTCGCGGGCGAGGGCTGCAGCTATGCGGACAACCGGGCCAAGATGCTGCGCGTCCTCGACGGTGTGCCCCCGCAGAAGCGCACCGCGCGTTTTCGCACGGTGGCGATGGTCGTCTGGCCGGACGGGCGAGAGGTGGCTGTCGAAGGTGTCTGTGAGGGACTGATCGCCGAGACCGAGCTCGGGACGCGCGGGTTCGGCTACGACGCCGTTTTCATCCCGGCCGACGCCGATGGGCGCAGCTTCTCGCAGATGAGTGAGGCGGAGAAGAACGAGATCTCCCATCGCGGCCGGGCGTTCCGCGCCCTGGTGGCTGCACTCCGCTGACCGGCTCGACTGACCGGCTCGGCTGACGGCTCAGCTGCGGGTCTGTCGACCCAGCGCCGATGGCGGCGCAGCGATGCCGGCGCAGCGATGCCGGCGCGCAGGTCGGCTGCTGCCACGGGCGCACCGAAGTGCACGTGCATCGGGACGACGCCGGCCCAGACATCGCCGAGCATGTCCTCATCGTCGTCCGCCGGGTCGCCGGTGCGCAGCTTGGCGGAGGCCTCGTCGATCGAGAGCGCCAGCACCGACGTGGCGCGGAGCTCTTTGTCGGTGTGGTCGCGGACCTCGCTGCTGCGCCCCGGCAGCACGTGATCGACGACGGCGTTCAACGCGGCCAGCTTCTCGTCGGCCTCGGTGACGCGCCGGGGCACGCCGAGCACGACGACGGACCGGTAGTTCATCGAGTGGTGGAAGGCGGAGCGAGCCACCACGAGTCCGTCGATCAGGGTGGCCGTGTAGCAGATCGTCTGGTCGGTCGCGCTGCGCAGCATGCGGCTGGCTGCGGAGCCGTGGACGTAGAGGGTCGACCCGACGCGCGCGTGGATGGTGGGGATCGCGAATGGCGTGCCGTCGTGGACGAATGCGAGGTGCCCCGTCACAGCTTCGTCGAGGATGCCGTCGATCGTTGCCCGGTCGTGCGCACCACGTTCCGGCAGGCGACGCAGTGTGGTTCGATCTGTTACAGTACAGTCAAATGGTTGCATCAGCACAGAATACACGGGCGGCGGCACGGACCGCTCAGGATTTGGTGCGGTCGATCGAGCGCGACGTCGCCAGTGGCCGGCTCGCGCCGGGTGTGCGGCTGCCGTCGGTGCGCTCGCTGGCAGCGAGCGCGGGCCTCTCTCCGTCGACAGTCGCGTCTGCGCTCGCCGAACTGCGGCGGCGGGGGGTGGTCGTCTCGCGCGAACGAAGCGGGACGGTGGTGGCCGACCTGGCCGGCCCAGGGCCCGTTGCGCCGTACGTGTCCGAGGGTGCTGTCGACCTGCTCAACGGCGGCCCCGACCTCGCCCTGCTGCCGGAGCTGACGGACGCGCTGCGGATGGTCGCGGCGGCCGCTCTCGCCGCGCCTGACCGCGACCCGTATCGCGCCGACGCGATCCACGCCGGTCTCGAGTCGTGGTGGCGGGAGCGGGTGCCGACGCCGGGAACGCTCGCCGTCACGAGTGGCGCGTTCGATGCGGTCGAACGCACGTTGGCGGCCACCCTCCGGCATGGTGACCGGGTCGGCGTCGAGGATCCCGGGTACCCGCCGATCCTGCACGTCTTGCGCGCGCTGGGCCTGGTCGCCGTGCCGATGCCGGTCGACGACGAAGGGCCCACACCGTCAGCGCTGCGCACCGTGCTCGGCGCAGGTGCCCGCGCCGTCATCGTCACGCCGAAGGCGCAGAACCCCACGGGCGCCCGCCTCACCGAGGGTCGCGCTGCAGCGCTGACCGCGATCCTGCGCAAGCATCCGGGCACGGTGTTGATCGAGGACGACCATCTCGGCCTGCTCGGTCCGACGGCACCGACCCTGACCGGCTCGACGGAGCGGTGGGTGCTGACGCGATCGGTGTCCAAGGCGCTCGGTCCCGACCTGCGCGTCGCCCTCGTCGTCGGCGACGACGCGACCGTGCGTGCGATGGCGAGTCGCCTTCGCGCCGGTCCAGGCTGGGTCAGCCACCTGCTACAAGGTGTCGTCGCGGCGTTGCTGTCAGCACCGGGAACGCCTGCACTGCTCGCCGCCGCCGAACGCGCCTACGACGATCGACGGAGAGGGCTGCTCGATGCGCTCGCCGACCGCGGCCTCGACGCCCGCGGCGCGTCGGGTCTGTGCATCTGGCTCCCCGTGCGCGACGAGACGTCGTTCTGCCTGGCGATGGCCGATCGGGGCTACGCGGTCGCGCCGGGCGCACCGTTCCGGCTCGCGAGTGGGCCAGGCGTCCGGGTCACGACCTCGAGGCTGCAGGCCGACGAGGTGCCAGCCGTCGCCGACGCGATCGCCGACGCGGTGCTCGCGGCCGGCTGAGCCCTCACCACCCGCGCAGGTCGATCGGCCAGCGATCGATGACCTCGCCGTCGCGGACCAGCCAGGCGACCTCGTGCATCGCAACCGTCGGGTCGATGTGGGCCGGGATGATCAACACCCGCGCATCGACGCGGGTCTGGCCATCGACAGAGGAGATGGTTACGTGCTCGTCGCTGCAGAACCAGACGTCCGTGGACGTGCCGCCTGCGATGCCGTCCGTGCCGGCATCTTCGATCAACGTCATCGCCGCTGGATTGCCGTGATCCATGCCGAGCGCCTTCAGTCCGACATCGGCCACCGCGTGCCGCCCGTTCGAGGACACCACCGTGCCGACGACGAAGCAGGCTTGAGTGAACGGCAGCCCGAGCGTGCCGTACTGGGTGTCCATGAGCGCGTAGCTGCCGGCCTGGACCTCGTTGACGCGGTCGTGCAGGTCGAAGGTGCCGGTGCCGCCTGCCGACACGATGTCGCCTCCGACATCCGCATGCGCAGCCAGGAGCAAGTCCATTGCCCCGGCCACCTTGGCCCGCTTGGCCTCGCGGTCGCTGACCATCATCAGGTGGCCCTCGTAGCCCATCACCCCGCGCACGACGAGGCCGGCGGCGCGGGCGTGGTCGGCGAGGCGGCCCGCGTCCGTCGGCGCACAGCCGCAGCGCGGCAGGCCGACCTCGACGTCGATGAGAACGTCGTGGATCCCAGCCGCGGCGGCGGCATCGATCGTCGCGACCGAGTCGACGGCGATCGTGATCCGGGCCGAGTCCTGCGCGGCCGCCATCGCGCGCAGGCGTGTCGGGTCGACGCTCTCGTTGGCGAGCAGGAGATCGTGTCCGAGGCCGTTCGCCGCCATGCCGAGCACCTCGCGCGGGGTTGCGCACGTGAACGAACGGTGCCCGGCGGCCGCCTGCACGGCGGCGAGCGCGGTGCACTTGTGCGCCTTGACGTGCGGGCGCAACCTTGCCCCGGGGAGGGCTGCGCTCATCGTCGCGACGTTCTGCGCGAGCGCCGTCGCGTCGATGATCAACGCCGGCGTGGGCAGATCGCGGATCCTCATCCGCCCAGGTTATGGACGCTGTGACGCGGGGCTGGCACGGAGGAAAATGAGGCTGAAACCCTTACCATTGGGTCACTGTTGGATCCGCCCGATCCGGGTGGGGCCGCAAACAGATCCGTGAGGTATGCCGCGTGAAATTCAAGAAGGGCGACACCGTCATCTACCCCCAGCACGGAGCATGTCTCGTGCAGGGGACCAAGAAGGTCGTGGCATTCGGGGAGACGCAGGAGTACC
>JAOBWQ010000082.1 GCA_025463425.1 Ilumatobacteraceae bacterium
ACGCCGCCGGCGAGCACCCGAGCCGATCCGCTCCCGTTCGACGCGAGAGTGACGTCGATCGAGAACGGACCGGCAAGGCGGGAGGCTTCGGCGTCGAGGGCAATCGCCAGGTCTTCGACGTCCTGTCGGCCCGACGCCTCACTGATCCCCTGCAGCGACGGCACCAGCGGGGCCGACGCGTTCGACGCACGGTTGGATCCGGCCGCGTCCTGCGCGTAGTAGTGGAACACGGCCCACAGGGCCGTCGCGAGGGTGTTGTCGGAGGTTCGCCCGTAGCGCCAGGTCAGGTACGCGCTCTTGGCACCGCCGGGGTCGTTCGGCAGCGACTGCGCCCTCGGCGTCGAACGACGGTCGATGGTCGGGTGGATGCCGCGGTTGAACGTGCACCAGCCGACGCGGAAGTTGCCGCTCTCGTCGACGAGCAACCACTGCCCCGCCCAGATCGGGTACGGCGACCGGCGGACCCCACCGGTGTGGTAGTCGATCGCGGTGCCGGCGCAGCGGTAGTCGTCGACGTAGTCGGTGCCGCCGGGGACGAAGGTGGTGTGCGGCACGCAGCCGGCGGGCGGTGCGGGCGCGGCGAGCGCCACCTGCATCCGCCAGCAGAACACGAGCATCACGAGCAGGCCGCCGGCGAGCAGCATCGGTGGCGGGATGGGACGGATCGGTCGTTTCACACTGCACTGAGTGCTCCGGGCACGGAGAAATGGAAAACAAACGACGTAGCCTCCGGAGCGTTATGGAACGCTTCGGCCTGGTCGGTCTCCCCAACGCGGGCAAGAGCTCGCTGTACAACGCTCTCACCGGGGGCGGTGCACTGGCGGCTCCGTATCCGTTCGCCACCAAGGATCCGAACATCGGCGTGGCCAAGGTGCCCGACACGCGCGTCGATCAGCTCGGCGTGATGAGCAAGAGCAAGCAGCTCGTCCACGCGGCCGTGCAGGTCGTCGACATCGGCGGTCTGGTCGAGGGCGCGTCGAAGGGTGAGGGTCTCGGCAACAAGTTCCTCGCCAACATCCGGGAGGTCGAGGCAACGGTCTTCGTGCTGCGTGCGTTCGAGGACGACGACGTGATGGGTCCCGACGATCCGCTGGAGCACCTGCGCGTGGTCGAGATCGAGCTCGCCCTCGCAGATCTCGAGACCGTCGAGAAGCGGCTGCGCACGACCCAGCGCCAAGCCAAGCTCGACAAGGCACTCGGCGCCGAGATCGAAGCGCTCGAGGCTGCGTATGCATCACTCAGTGACGGGCGCCCGCTCTACCGCGCTGCGCTCAAGGCCGATCACATCGAGTCGCTCAAGCCGCACTTCCTGCTGACCAACCGTCCGGTGCTGGCCGTCGTCAACGTCGGCGAGGACGAGCTCGACAAGATCCCCGAGGTCGAAGCGCGCGTGCGCGCGGAGATGAACGACGCCGGCGCCAACGTCGAGGTGATCGGCATGTGCGTGCAGCTGGAGGCCGAGGCCGCCACCATCACCGACCCCGACGAGCGGGCCGAGATGCTCGAAGGCTTCGGTCTCGGCGAGGGCGCGCTGTTCCGGATGGTGCGCAGCGCCTACCACCTGCTCGGCTTGCGCACGTTCCTCACGACAGGCGTGCAGGAGTCCCGGGCGTGGACGTTCCACGCCGGCGACAAGGCGCCCGAATGCGCCGGCAAGATCCACACCGACATCCAGCGTGGCTTCATCCGCGCCGAGGTCATCCACTGGGACGAGCTGCTCGCGCTCGGCTCGTGGAGCAAGGCCAAAGAGGTCGGCAAGCTCCGCGTCGAAGGCAAGGAATACGAGTTCGTCGACGGCGACGTCACGGAGTTCCGCTTCAACGTGTAGCCGGGGTCTCGCGGGCTGGGCTGGCGTGACTCGAGTGGGATGACCTCGTTCGGGCCTGTCGCTGTCCGCCGACCAGTTCCGGGCCGATCGATCGTGACGAGGTCGATGTGGCGAGATATTCTCAGTTGAAAGCGCCATAATGCTGACATGGAAGCAGGAGTCAGAGAGCTACGAGACCGCCTGAGTCACTACCTGAACGTGGTGCGGGACGGCCAGGAGGTGACCGTGACCGACCACGGAAAGGCAGTGGCCCGGCTCGTCCCATTGGACCAACCTCGCGCGCTCGATCGCCTCGTCGCCGAGGGGCTGGTCACGCCCGCGTCGGCGGCCAAGCGTTCGCGGACGCCGCTCCGCATCACGGCCAAGGGAACCGTCAGCGATCTCGTGGCCGAACAGCGGCAGTGATCGCCTACTTCGACACCTCCGCGGTGATCCCGCTGCTGATCGGCGAGCCTTCGTCGGCTACTTGCGCGCGAATGTGGAACGAAGCCGCCCGCAGCATCAGCGTCCGCCTGCTCTACCCCGAGGCTCGAGCCGCGCTCGCCAGGGCCGAGCGGATGGGACGAATCACCAAGCGTCAGCACGAGGTCGCCCTCGCCGAACTGGAGACGATCATCACGGAGATCGACCACGTCGAGATCACCGCCCAGTTGGCCCGCAACGCTGGTGACCTCGCCCAAGCCCACCACCTGCGCGGCTACGACTCCGTTCACCTCGCCGCTGCCATGGCCGCCCTCGATGCCGAACTCGTCCTGGTCACTGGCGACAACGAACTGGCCGGCGCAGCCCGAGCGCAGGGCCTGCCGGTGGCGCTCACACGATGACCGCCACTCCGACGTTCCGCTTCAACGTCTGAGGTTCAGACCAATCCGCAGGCGGCCAGCGCAGTGCGAGCTGCGGGTTCGAAGTCGGGCTGGGCGAACTCGAAGCCACGCTCCAGCAGTCGGGTCGGCACGACCCGCCTGCCGGTCAGTGCGAGGCTGGCGCTGCTGCCGAGGATCGGCGCACCGAGTCGGGTGAGCCACGCCGGACTGGGCATCCCGAACCGCCGGCCGAGCAGCGTGCGATAGGTGGCCATCATCGTCGCATTGGTGACGGGGTTCGGTGACGACACGTGATATGTGCCCGTCATCGAGGTGTCGTCGATCGCCAGCAACATAGCCGCGACGATGTCGTCGAGACCGACCCACGAGACCCACTGCCGACCCGATCCGACACGGCCACCGAGGCCGAAGCGGACCAGTTGGGCGAGCTTCGCGGTCGCGGGATCGTTGCGGCCGCCGACGCCGATGCCCATGCGCAGCACGACGGTGCGCTCCATCGGCGCGCTCGCCTGCCGGAAGGCCGTCTCCCAGGCGAGGCACACCGTGACCATCTCGCGTGGACCGATCCCGGTCGGCGTCGAGTGCTCGTCGAGCACCGCATCTCCGCCGTTGCCGAAGATCGCCAGCGACGACGACTGCACCCAGACCTTGGGTGGGTTCGGGCACGCGGCGATCGCCTCACCGACGACGCGCACGGGCTGGACTCGCGACGAGATCAGCTCGTCGATGTTGCGCTTCGTGGCGCGCACGTCGACCCGGCGACCGTTGAGGTGCACGATCGCGTCGGCACCATCGAGCTCTTCCGCCCACGGCCCCAGAGTCTCGGCATCCCAGAGCACCGTCCGGGTCCCCGGCACGGCGTCGCGCGTGGACCGGCTGAGGATCACGACCTCGTCGCCGCGCTCGACGAGCTCGGCGGCCAGGGCCTGACCCAGGAACCCGGATCCTCCGGGGATGACGATTCGGCTCATGGCTGGTGCTCCTTGGTTCCGGGCTGGGTGATGGCGACGCCGAGGCGTGAGGCCTCGGACCGCAGGAACGAATCCGCTGCGCCCTGCAACGCATGTCGGAGCGCGACGACCGTCACGTCCTCGGCCAACGGGGCGAGCTGTTCGAGCGTCGCCAGCAGAGGTGGGATCTGGTCGGCCGGCATGCCCCGCTTGGCGAACGGCTTCCACATCCGCCGCCGGAACAGATCGGTGAAGCGCGCCGCGATCGCGTCCGCTTCAGCGCGCAACCACTCGTACTCGTCGAGCACGTCGGCCGCCGGGATCCCGAGGGCCGTCAACGCGCTGCCGATCTTCAGGAACGCCGGGCTGTGCACGATGACGTGAGTCCCGTCGGGCGCGAGCTCCACCAGGCCGAGCTGAACAACGCGCTGGACCAACGCCGGCGTGAGATCGAGCGATGGCAGTTGCGCGGCGAGCTCGGCGAAGGTCATCGTCTGCGGCGCTTCAGCCGACCAGATCCATGTCGGACTCTCCACGCCGAGCACGTCGCGCAGGCTCTCGCCGCTGTCGACGCCGTCGAGCAGCTCCTTGATCCCGGCGAGCGAGAAACCTCGTTCCTGCAGCCGTCCGATGGCTTGCAGGCGCTGCAGATGCCCACTGGCGTAGTAGCCGATCCGACCGCGCTTGGTCGGCGGCGGCAACAGACCCTTGTTCTGGTAGAGCCGAACGGTGGACACGACCACGCCGGACCGCTGGGCCAATGCGTCGATCGTCAGTTCCTCGTGATCATCTACTTGGTGAGTGTTCACTCACATAGTGTACGCTCACATCCAGGTCGGACGCAACTGGGTCGACCATTCGGGTCGGTGTGAGAAACGATCGCGAACATCGATCGACATCGGGAAATGAGGCCGGGAGACCGATCGATCCCTGTGTCACAATCGATCGTCGTGGCCACGATCGCTCCCGACACCGCTCCCGCCGTGCGGCAGGTGCCGTTGATGGCGTCGTTCCTGGCGTTCGGAGCGGGCGTGGCGTGGAGCCTCGGGTCGCTGACGGCCCGCCTGGCCAAGCACGCCGACGCGTGGCAGTACCTGATCTGGCGATCGGTCGGCGTGCTGGTCGTGATGGAGATCGTCAGCCGGGTGCGCGGTCAGGGGTGGATGGCGATCCGTGCGTTCACCCAGGGCCGGATCATGTTCATCGGCACGCTCGGCCTGCTCGTCGCGTCGTTGGAGTTCGTCTACGCGATCAAGAACACGACCGCCGCGAACGCAGCGTTCCTCGCCTCGGTCACGCCACTCTTCGCCGTCGTGTTGTCCCGCGTGTTCCTCGGCGAGCGGATGACCCGGGTGACCATCGGCGCGCTGCTGCTTGCGCTGTGCGGGCTCACGCTCATGGTCGCCACCGATGTCGACGGCGGCAACATGGTCGGCAACGCTGCCGCGCTGGCGTCATCGCTCGGGTTCGCGGTCTACACGGTGTGCGTCCGTTCGGAGCCGCACCGCGACTGGTCGCCGATCCTGCCCGGCTACGCCTCGATGATGATCGTGCTCTGCGTGGTCGTCACCCTGATCAAGGGCAACGTGCTGGTCCCGCCAGCGGTCGACACCGGCTACGCGCTGTTCCACGGCGGCGCGCTGATCGTGATCGGCACGCTGATGTTCAACAGCGGATCGCGCACGGTGCCGGCGGTGGCGATGACGATCCTCGCCCAGAGCGAGATGGCCTTCGTGCCGTTCTGGATCTACCTGTGGTTCGGCGAGGCACCGAAGCCGTGGGCCCTGGTCGGCGGGCTGATCATCCTCACTGCGGTGATCGGCAAGGCGGTGCTCGACGCCCGCACACCCGCCGCCGAGAAAACCCCCGACGCCCATCCCGGGTTCATCGCCTAGCCTCGACTGCCGTGTACAACCGGCGGCTCGTTCTCACCTTCGGTCTGCTGACCGGGCTGTTCGCCGCCGGCTACGGGGTGATGTTCACCCTGCTCGACGACTTCCGCGACCGCTACGGCATCTCCGAGAGCTCGCTGGGCATGGTCGTGGCGGTCGGCTTCTTCGCCGCGTTCGCAGCCCAGGTGTTCTTCGCACCGCTGGCCGATCGCGGCTACGCGCGCCGGCTGGTCAACGTCGGCATGGTGTTCAACGTCGGGGGCCTGTTGATGATGGCGTTCGGCAAGACGCTCGTGGTGCTGCTGCTCGGCCGACTCGTGATGGGCATCGGGGCCGGCATCGCGGTGCCGGCCATCCGGCGGATCGTGATCCTGGCCGACCCGGAGAACCTGGGCAGCAACATCGGCCGGCTGCTGGCCGCGGACGTCGGCGGGTTCGCGATCGGTCCGGCGATCTCAGCCGTCCTCGTCGGCCCGGTCGGCATCGCCGCGCCGTTCCTGGTCATCGCCGTGACCACGCTCGCGTGCTTCCCGGTCATCGCCAGGGCGCGCGTCGACGAGACATCGGCGGAGGACCAACCCACGGCACGGTTCGCGTTCGACCTGTTGCGCTCGCGCACCTACCTCGGCGCGCTCCTGTTCGGGTCGGCGGTGTTCTTGATGGTTGGCACGTTCGACGCGCTGTGGACCCTCGTGCTCGACGATCTCCGCACCGCCGACTGGATCGCCAACCTCGGCATCACCCTCTTCGCTCTGCCGCTGATCTTCCTCGGCTCGATCGGCGGTCGCCTCGCCCAGCGTGTCGGACCGTTCCGCGTGGCCACGTTCGGACTGCTGTTCGGGGCGTGCTTCATGTTCTCCTACGGTCGGCTGCCCACCGGGCTGGCGATGTTCTGCGTGGCGATGGTGCATGCGCTCAACGACGGCGTGTCGGTGGCCAGCTCCGGCGTCGCGGTCGGTGTGGTGGCGCCGAAGGAGCGCATGGCCGGAGCGCAAGGTCTGCTCGGCGGTGCGCAGACGCTCGTCGGCGGCATCGCCGCACTGATCGCCGGCGAGCTGTACCAGAGCCACGGGCGGGCGACCGCGTACACGGTGTGCGCAGTGCTGATGACGGCGTTCGTCGGGCTCGGGATCTTCTTCGTCGGCAGCGCATGGGGAGCCCGGCCGGTGGTCGACGACGACGCCGTCGCGGTCGTTCCCGCACTCGTCCACGAGGCCTGACTCGGCGGAGACACGGCAGGGTCGTGGCGCGGTCGCACCGGTCGTGGCGGTCGCCGGCGATCGTGCAGACTGCTGCGATGAGCACCGATTCGATCAACGAGTTCCGCGCGGCGACACCGGCCTCGACCATCGACGACCTCCGCGCGAGGCTCGCGAACATCCGCTGGCCGGACGAGATCCCCGGCACCGACTGGGCCTACGGAACCGATCTCGCCTACCTGCAGAGCCTCTGCGAATCGTGGCAGACGTTCGACTGGAGCGCGGTCGAGGACCGCTTCAACCTCTGGCCACAGATCACCACCGAGATCGACGGCCAGCAGGTGCACGCGATCCACGCCCGCTCGCCCGAGCCCGACGCGATGCCGCTCGTGATCACCCACGGTTGGCCCGGATCGGTGGTCGAGTTCCTGGAGGTCATCGATCCAGTCCGCGATCCGCGCAGCCATGGCGGCGATCCCGCCGACGCGTTCCACGTGATCGTGCCCTCGATCCCCGGCTACGGCTGGAGCGGCCCGACCCACGAGCGCGGCTGGGACGTCCGCCGCGTCGCCGAGGCGTGGGCCGTGCTGATGGCCCGCCTCGGCTACGACCGCTACGGCGCGCAGGGTGGCGACTGGGGCTCGATGATCTCCGCCCAGC
>JAOBWQ010000086.1 GCA_025463425.1 Ilumatobacteraceae bacterium
GGCGCTGCCTGAAGCCGCTCGACGAAGATGCACGGTCCGAGGTGGACGAGCTGTATCAGGTGGTCGTCACCAACCCTGATGCGTTCGAGATCGTCGGCGACCAGCTCGATCTCTCGCCGATGGTGCGCGAGCTGTCCCTGCTCGACGCCCCCGAGGCTCCGCTGTGCCGGCCGGACTGCCAGGGCCTGTGCCCCGTGTGCGGCATCGATCTCAACGAGGCCACCTGCACGTGTGAGGCGCCGGCCCTACCGTCGGTCTGGGATGTGCTCGACCAGCTCAAGGTCGGCGAGCCGAAACACGTCGACACGAACTGACGTCGTCAACTGACGAAAGCGTCTTCCTGACCGCTACGATTCAACGGTCGTTTCGTCGAGTCGACCTTTCCGTCGACAATCAGCGTTGGAGTCCCCGCAGTGGCTGTTCCCAAGAAGAAGAAGTCGAAGATGAAGACCCACCGCCACCGCGCTGGTTCGTGGCGCCTCGCGGCTCCCGCCCGCAGCGTGTGCCCCCGTTGTGCAGCAGCCAAGCTGCCGCACACCGTGTGCCCGTCGTGTGGCTGGTACAAGAACCGCCCCGTCCTCGACGTCGGCTGATTCCGCGCTTCCATCGACGATGCTGCCCATCGCGGTCGACGCCATGGGCGGCGACCGAGCTCCCAGTGAGATCGTTGCCGGCGCCCGCCTGGCAGCGGATCTCGGCATTCCCGTGCTGCTCGTCGGACCCGAGGGTCTCGAAGGCATCGGTGACATCCCCCTGATCGTCGCCAGCGAGGTCATCGCGATGGACGACGACCCCGCCAACGGGGTGCGGCGCAAGAAGGATTCCACGCTGGTCCGCTCGGCCGAGGCCGTGCGTGACGGCAAGGCCAGCGCGATGATCTCCGCCGGCAACACCGGCGCCACGATGGCATCGGCCCTGCTGCGGATGGGCCGGATCAAAGGCGTCAACCGGCCGGCGATCGCGACCATCGTCCCGGTCCCCGGATCGATCCCGACGGTGCTGCTCGACTCCGGCGCCAACGCAGAGGTCCAACCCGAGTGGCTGGTCCAGTTCGCGCTGATGGGTTCGGTGTTCTCGACCAAGCGCTTCGGCGTGGAGAACCCCCGCGTCGGCCTGCTGTCGATCGGCGAGGAGCCGGGCAAGGGTGACACGCTCCGCAAGGAGGCGTTCCCGTTGTTGCAGGCCGCGCCGGGCATCAACTTCATCGGCAACGTCGAGGGGCGCGACATCATGACCGACGCCGTCGACGTCGTGGTCACCGATGGGTTCACCGGCAACGTCGTGCTGAAGACGCTCGAAGGGGCGCTGCGCACGGTCGTCGCCGCCCTGTTCGCTGCCTTCGCCAGTGATCCCTCGTACAAGCCGCACGCCGACGCACTGATGCCGGCTTTGCTGCCGCTGTACGCCACGCTGGACCCGGAGACCTACGGCGGCGCGATCCTCCTCGGCGTCGAGGGCGTGTGCATCGTGTCCCACGGTTCGACTTCGGCGAAGGCGATGTTGAACGCGATCAAGGTGGCCCAGGAGATGGTCGAGGTCGGCATGGTCGACGAAATACGCGCTGCCATCGCCGCCAACACGTAGGCTCGGTTGCCGTTTCCGGTGTGCGACCGCGCACCCAGCATCGAGGAGCCCAGACCGTGCCCGCCGATACCGCATCCCCGTTGGACCGCAAGGCAGTGTTCGCGATCGTGCGCGACAACCTTGCCGAGATCCTCGAGCGCGAGCCGGGCTCGATCAGCGAGGGCCAGTCGTTCAGCGACGATCTCGAAGCCGACTCCCTGGCCCTGATCGAGCTCGTCGAAGCCCTCGAAGAAGACCTTGCCGAGCGCTCGATCGAGCTGCGCATCGAGGACGAGGACCTCGAGGACCTCAAGACCGTCCGCGACGCCGTCGACTACGTGTACGCCAGGGTGCTGGAGGCCTGACCTGGCCCAGCACGCACCCCGTTCGGCGACCTCCACCCGCTCCGGGCTCGCCGAACCGGATCTCGAAGGTCTCAGCGCGCGCATCGGCCACCGGTTCAACGACCCGAGCCTGCTCCGCCGGGCGATGGCGCATCGGTCGTGGTGCGCCGAAGTCGCCGGCGACGAACCGTCGAACGAACGGCTCGAGTTCCTCGGCGACGCGGTCCTCGGCTGGGTCGTGGCCGACCTCGCCTATCGCCAGTTCAGCGAGCTGCCCGAGGGCAAGCTGACCGATCTGCGCAAGAGCGTCGTCAACGCTGCCGCACTGGCCGAGACAGCGATCAGGCTCGACCTCGGCGCCTCGCTGATGCTCGGCCGCGGCGAGGACGCGGCCGGCGGACGGACCAAGCCGTCGATCCTCAGCGATGCGTTCGAAGCCGTGCTCGGCGCGATCTACGTCGACGCCGGCACCGCTGCGGCCTACGCGTTCGTCGAGCGGGCGATCGGCGACCAGTTGCTCCAGGCCGTGCTGCAGCTGGATCGGCTCGACTACAAGACGATGCTGCAGGAGATCGCCGTGCGTCGCTTCGATGCAGCGCCGGTCTACATCCTCAGCGAGGACGGACCGGACCACGCCAAGCGGTTCGCGGCCACGGCGATCGTGGCCGGGCAGGTCTACGGCCAGGGCGAGGGCCGCTCCAAGAAGCTGGCCGAGCAGGCAGCCGCCGCAGAGGCGTGCCATGCGCTCAGCCGCGACGCCGCCGCGACGCCCGAGGACTGAGCCGTGCCCGAGCTGCCAGAGGTGGAGACCGTTCGACGCGGTCTGGAACAGCGTTTCGTCGGCCGCCGGATCGACCGCGTGGAGGTCGGTCGCGAGCGGACCGTGCGCCGGACATCGAGGGAGGCGTTGATCGACGGCCTCACTGGAGCGACGGCCCTCAGCGCCCAACGACGTGGCAAGTACCTGGTCCTGCCACTCGACACCGGTGAGTCGTTGATGATCCACCTGCGGATGAGTGGTCGCGTGCTGGTCGACCGCGCCGATGTGCCCCGCCTCGACCACACCCACGTCGTGCTCCACCTCGCCGACGGGCCGGGACAGGAGGCGCGCGAGGAGCTGCGGTTCGTCGACCCTCGCACGTTCGGCGAGGTCGTCGTGTTCGATCCGCAGAACGCGGCGGTGGAGATGCCGGAGCTGGCCCGCCTCGGCGTCGATCCGATCGCAGACGGCCTCGAACGCGCCCAGCTCGCTCGCCTGTTGCGCACCCGCGCTCGCCAGATGAAGGCGCTCCTGCTCGACCAGAGCGTGATCGCGGGGATCGGCAACATCTACGCCGACGAGATCCTCCACGCCGCCCGGATCCGCCACGACCGGCTCAGCAACTCGATCAAGGCGGCCGAGGTCACCCGCCTCCACGCGGCCATCGGCGACATCCTCTCCGCAGCCATCGCGGCCGGCGGCTCGACCCTGAAGGACACCCAATACGTCGACATCGGCGGTGAGGGCGGCTGGTTCCAGGTGTCCCACCGGGTCTACGACCGTGGCGGCCAGATGTGCCTGACCTGCTCGAAGGCGAAGATCCAGCAGGTCGTCTCCGGTGGGCGGACGACCTCGTTCTGCCCTCGCTGCCAACGCTGACGGCCCGGGCGCTGCCAGCACTCGTTCGCAGGGCCGCCAGCACTGAGTCGCGGCGTCCCTCCAACCACTAGCCTCGACACGTTGTGTTTCTCAAAGCGCTGACCCTCAAAGGCTTCAAGTCGTTCGCCGACACCACCGTGATGCAGCTCGAACCGGGCGTCACCGTGGTCGTCGGGCCCAACGGCTCCGGCAAGTCCAACGTGGTCGACGCGATCGCCTGGGTGCTGGGTGCGCAGGCGCCGAGCGCGGTGCGCAGCCAGAAGATGGACGACGTCATCTTCGCCGGCACCGCCAAGCGGCCGGCCCTCGGCCGGGCCGAGGTCATCCTCACCCTCGACAACTCGAACGGCCTGCTGCCGATCGACTTCACCGAGGTCACGATCAGCCGCACCCTGTTCCGAACGGGCGAGAGCGAGTACGCGATCAACGGGATCAGCTGCCGTCTGCTCGACGTGCAGGAGCTGCTCAGCGACGCCGGGGTGGGTCGTCAGCAGCACGTGATCGTCTCCCAGGGGCAGATCGACGCCGTGCTCAACGCCCGCCCTGAGGACCGACGCTCGATCATCGAGGAAGCCGCCGGCGTGCTGAAGTACCGGCGACGCAAGGAGAAGTCGGAGCGCCGGCTCGAGGCCACCGAAGCCAGCCTGCTGCGCGTGCAGGACCTGCTCCGCGAGGTCCGTCGCCAGCTCCGGCCGCTGGAGCGCCAAGCCGAAGCCGCCCGTCGCCACGGCGATCTCGTCACCGAGCTGCGTGCGCTGAAGGTGTTCGTGGCCGGCCGCGAGATCTCGTCGCTGCGGATGCGACTGTCCGCGCTGGCGGGTGACCGGATCACCAGTGGCGATGCCGAGAAGGCGCTGCGCACCGAGCTCGCCCGGCTCGACACCGAGGTCCTTGCGGCTGAGGCAGAGATGACGGCCCGTGGCGACACCGACATCAGCGACGAGCTGATGCGCGTCGAGCAGCTCCGCGAGCGTGCACGTGGTCTGGCCGCTGTGCTGGTCGAGCGCCGTCGCTCGATGGAACGCGACCGCGGCCAGCTGATGGACGCAGGCGTGGTGGCCAACCTGGAGAACGATGCCGCCCGGTTCGCGAACGAGCTGGCCGCCGTCACCGGCGAGATCGCCGGTCTCGAACCGGAGGCCGAAGCCCTGGCTGACGAAGAGGCGGCGTTCGCCGAAGAGCGCGACCAGGTGCGCTCGGTCCTGACCGCCGTGTCGTCGTCGAACTCGGCGTCGAGCGCGGTGGCCGAAGTCCGCGGCGAGCTTCGTTCGCTGCGTGCCGGTCTCGAACGCGGGGAGGGCGAGCTGCGCCGCCAGACGGGCCGGCTGGACAACCTACGTCAGCGGATCGAGCGCCTCGAGTCCGAAGCGACCCGGCTGAAGTCGGAGTGCGAGCAGTCCCAGACCACCGAGGAACCACTGGTGGCCGAGGTCGAGCAGGCCGAGTCGCGTCGTCTCGCAGCGGTCGCAGCCGCAGAGACGGCTACGGCAAACCGCCAGTCGGCATCCGAGGAGCGGTCTCGGTGGCGGGCACGCGCCGACGCCTTGCAGCTGGCGCTGGACAGCGCCCGCGCCCGCGCCGGCGCCGAACGGCTGGCCAAGCTCGACGGCGTCGTCGGCACTCTGCTCGAGCTGGTCGAGATCGATGCCGGCTGGGAGGCCGCGACGGAAGCAGCGATGGGCGAAGCGCTGCTCGCCGTCGTCGTCTCGGATCCAGCGGCCGCCCGCACCGCCTTGGAATCGCTGCGCTCCTCGAAGACTGCAGGCGCGGTCATCGCCCTGCGCACAGCGGGAGCCACATCGGCGACTCCGCCCATCGGTCAGCCGGTCCGTGCGCACGTGCGCGCCCACGCCAGCGGGCAGCAGCGAGCCGAGATCGAGGCCTTGCTCGACTCACTGCTCGGCGGTGCAGTCCTGGTGCCGGACTGGTCGGATGCGCTCGAGGCCGCAGAGTTGCACCCGGGCGCCACGGTCGTCACCGATCAGGGCGACCGCTTCGGCCGCGCCGGATGGCGGATCGGTGCATCCGGCGGGGGCGCCACCGCTGCCGCGCTGGAGGAAGCGCTGGACCGTGCGGCCAACGCTGCGGCGGACTTCGAACGCAGCGATGCTGCGATGCGCACCGCGAAGGCCGAAGTGCAAGCAGCGCAGCACGCGGAGAACGAGCTGACCCGCCGACTCGACGCCAACGATGCCCGGTTCACCGCCGCCTCGGAGGCGTTGGCGCGGGTGCAGGGTGATCGGCGCGAGGCAGCCACCGAGATCGAGTCCGTCGAGCGCGCCGTCGTCGAGGCCACCGAGCGGGTCGAGCGCGAGCGCACGCGGATCGGCGAGCTCGATGCCCTCGTGCCGGCGCTGGAGGCCGACGAGCAGGCCGAGGCGGCAGCCGCCCGGGCACGAGGCGAGGCGCGAGCGCGCATCGAAGGGCGTTCGGCGTTGTTGGCGTCGCGTCGCAAGGACCTCGAGGTCCGCAACGCCGCCCTGCACGAGCGTCAGCAGTTCCTGGAACGGCGGATCGAGGAGACCGAGCGTCGGCTGGAGGCCGACGCGATCGCCCGCTCGGCCGCCGCCGAACGACGCGTCGCGATCGAGCAGAGCCTCACCGCTGCCGGCCGGCTGAGCGAGTTGGTCGAGGTCCACCGCGGCGCGATCGAAGGTCGCCTCGCCGAGCTGCAGGAGCAGCGCCGCCGCCAGAGCGAGGAGGTGCGAGCGCTGGTCACCCGTCTCGAGGACACCCGCCGTGCCCGCGCTGCCGCCGAGAAGCAGCTCGACGAGACGCGCGAGCGTGCCCGGCGGGTCGAGGTCGAAGAGGCCGAGGCACGGATGCGCCTGGAGGCCGCCGTCGAGACCTTGCGCCGTGACCTCGACCT
>JAOBWQ010000088.1 GCA_025463425.1 Ilumatobacteraceae bacterium
CCCCACCCGGAATACCCCCGGAACAGGCGCAGGCTCTGCAGGCCCTCGGCGATCTCACTCGGCAGCTGCCCGAGATCGACCGTGCCGAGCCCGTTCTCGATCGACACGAAACCGGCGGCATCGTCGCACTCGGCCACCGCGGCGACACCGATCAAGGTGTTCGCCTGGACCGGGCCACCGGAGAAGATCACTTGCGGCTGGGACAGCTCGAACATCCACGGATCGAGGCCCGGCAACTGGTCCTCGTCGGTGGGCCGGTTGATCACCAGACCGAGCGCGCCGTCCTCGGTGTGCTGGAGCATGTAGATCACCGTGCGATGGAACGTCGGCTCGTCGAGCAGCGGTGCCGCGACCAACAACGAGCCCTTCGTCGATGCTGCCGGCCGACTCCCGTCCTCCACGACTTCATTCTGCACCAGCGTGGGCGCGTGGCAAAGCGGTGGTTGGATGATCATGCACACTTGTGTATGATCATGCGCCTATGGCTGCGCTGGGCAACAACGGATCGGGCAGGATCAGAGTCGGGATCATCGGGGCCAGCGGCTACACCGGTGCCGAGCTGCTGCGGCTGACGGCCGTGCACCCTGACTACGACCTCGTCGTCGCCACCGGCGACACCCAGGCCGGCACTTTGGCCAGCTCGCTGTACCCGTCGCTGGCGGTCCGCTATCCCGATCTCGTCTTCACCGAGTTCGACGAGGCAGAAGCGGCCGGGCTGGACCTCGTCTTCCTCGGTCTGCCGCACGAGGCGTCGATGGAGCTCGCACCGAAGCTGGTCGGCAAGGTCGGCTGCGTCGTCGATCTGTCCGCCGCCTATCGGCTCAAGGATGCGTCGTTGTACCCCGGCTGGTACGGGTTCGCCCACGACCAACCGGGGATGCTGGCCGAGGCCGTCTACGGACTGCCCGAGCTGTATCGCACGGAGCTGAAGGGCGCGCGGCTGGTCGCGACGCCGGGTTGTCACGTCACGGCCGCCAGCCTCGCGCTCCAGCCCCTGGTGTCGCGGGGTCTGATCGAGAGCTCGGGGATCATCGTCGACAACGCCACAGGGATCACCGGTGCCGGCCGGGCGCTGAAGCACGGGAGCATGTTCTGCACCGTCGACGAGAACTTCGAGGCCTACGGTCTGCTCGACCACCGCCACACGCCCGAGATCGAGCAGGTGGTGGGTGCTCAGGTGCTCTTCACCCCGCACCTCGCGCCCATGAACCGGGGCATCCTGTCGACGTGCTACGCCCGGCCGGCATCGGGCGCTGAGCTGACGACGGATTCGCTGCTGGCGACGTTGCGCGAGGCCTACGCCGGCGAGCCGTTCGTCGTGGTGCGCAAGGAATCACCGTCGACCAAGGCCACCCAGGGCTCCAACGCCGTGCACCTCACGGCGCGGTACGACGCCCGCACGGGCTGGGTGATGGTGATCTGCGCGATCGACAACCTCACCAAGGGCGCCAGTGGTGGCGCGGTCCAGTCGGCCAACGTCGCGCTCGGGCTCGACGAGACCGCCGGCCTCACCTCCGTCGGGGTGTATCCGTGAGCGAAGCGCCGCACGAGGCGTCCAGCCCGCAGCTCAAGGCCGACGTCCTCGTCGAGGCATTGCCGTACATCCGGCGCTTCGCGGGCAAGACGGTCGTCGTCAAGTACGGCGGCAACGCGTTGGCCGGTGCCAGCGAGGGTGACGCTCTCGCCCTCTTCGCCCAGGACATCGTGCTGATGCACGCCGTCGGCATGCGCCCGGTCGTGGTCCACGGCGGCGGGCCACAGATCAGCGATCTGATGGGTCGGCTCGGCAAGACGACCGAGTTCCGCAACGGGCTGCGCGTCACCGATGCCGAGACGATCGACATCGCGCGGATGGTGCTGCTCGGCCAGGTCAACCCGCAGCTCGTCTCAGCGATCAACGTGCACGGGCCGTTGGCGGTCGGGGTGTCCGGTGCCGACGCCGGGCTGATCATCGCCGAAGCGCGTGACCCGGAACTGGGCTTCGTCGGCGACGTCACCGACGTCAACCCGACGATCGTCAACCGGTTGCTCAACGAGGACCTGATCCCCGTCATCGCGACGATCGGCAGCGATCTCGCCGGCCAGGCGTACAACATCAACGCCGACACAGGTGCCGGTGCGATCGCCGAGGCCTTGGGGGCGGAGAAGCTCGTCTACCTCACCGACATCGAAGGGCTGCGTCGCGTCGTGTCCGATGCGACGAGCCTGATCCGCCAGACCACGCCCGACGAGCTCGATGCACTGATGGCTGATGGCACGATCGCCGGCGGGATGATCCCCAAGGTCGAGAGCTGCGTCCACGCCGTACGCAACGGCGTGCGTCGCTCGCACATCCTCGACGGCCGGATCCCGCACGTGCTGCTGCTCGAGCTGTTCACCGACGCCGGGATCGGCACGATGGTGCAACAACTTCCCGTATCCACCTCGACCCCAGGAGCTCCATCGTGATCGTGCCCGTGTTCACCGACGACAACCCGAGCCCGTTCATGCCGGTCTTCGCTGCGCCCGCGATCACGTTCGCTCGGGGCGTCGGCACCGAGCTCTACGACACCGAGGGCAAGCGCTACCTCGACTTCCTCGGCGGCCTCGCCGTGATCGGTCTCGGCCACGCCAACCCGGCGATCACCGCTGCGATCGCCGAGCAGGCAGCGACGTTGATGCACGTGTCCAACCTGTTCGCCAACCCGATGGCGATCGACGCCGCGCAGATGGTCAACGAGTTGCTGCGCGAGGCCACCGGGCTCGACGGTCTCACGTTCTTCTGCAACTCCGGTGCCGAAGCGAACGAGGCAGCGCTGAAGCTGGCCCGCAAGTTCGGTGGTCGTGGCCGCCATGCGGTCGTGTCCGCCTACGGCAGCTTTCACGGCCGGACCCTGGCCGCGCTCGCCGCCACCGGTCAGCCCGCCAAGCACGAGCCGTTCTTCCCGATGCCCGACGGCTTCCGCCACGTCGCGTTCGGCGATGTCGACGCGTTGCGCTCCGCCGTCGACCCGACGGTCAGCGCGATCCTGATCGAGACGGTGCAGGGCGAAGGCGGAGTCGTGCCGTCGCCACCGGGTTACCTCCGCGCGATCCGTGACCTGTGCGACGAGCGCGGGATGCTGATGATGGTCGACGAGGTGCAGACCGGCTTCGGTCGCACCGGCCGCTGGTTCGGCTTCCAGCACGACGATGTCGTCCCCGACGTCGTGACCATGGCCAAAGCGATGGGCAACGGCTTCCCCGTCGGCGCGATCTGGGCGCGGACCGATGTCGCGACGGCGTTCCAGCCCGGCGACCACGGCAGCACCTACAGCGCCAACGCACTGGCTGCGGCGGTGGTGCGCGCGGTGATCACCGAGATGCGCCGGATCGACGCGCCCGCCCTTGCCGAGGCCCAGGGTGCGTACCTGCGCGACCAGCTCGCTGCGGTGCCGGGAGTCGCCTTCGTGCGTGGGCAGGGCCTGCTGGTCGCTGCGGAGCTCACGCCCGGTACCGACGCCAAGGACGTGTACCTGCGCCTCCTCGAAGCGGGCGTGGTCACCAATGCGGTCACCGGCACGGCGCTTCGGTTCGCCCCACCGTTGACCGTGTCCCGCGCCGAGATCGACGAGGCCGTGGCCGTGCTCCGCGGGGTGCTCGAGTGACACGTCACTTCCTCGAGCTCACCGATCTGTCGGTGGCGGAGCTGGACGAGGTGCTACGGCTCGGCGTCGCACCGATCGCGTCGCTCGGCTGCCCGTTGCGCGGGCTGGGCGCTGCGTTGATCTTCGAGAAGCCGTCCAACCGCACTCGGCAGAGCATGGAGATGGCTGTCGTCCAGCTCGGCGGCCACCCCGTCTACACCCGTGGCGAGGAGGTCGGCTTCGACACGCGCGAGACCGTCGAGGACGTCACTCGGATCATGGCCGGGTACCACGCGGTGCTCGCCGCGAGGGTGTTCGACCACCGGGTCGTCAGCCGCATGGCCGCGGTCAGTGCCGTGCCCGTCGTCAACATGCTCAGCGACCACAGCCATCCGCTGCAGGCGCTCGCTGACACGATGACGATGCTCGCCGAGTTCGGCAGCCTGCGCGATCGCTCGATCGCCTACGTCGGCGATTTCAACAACGTCGCCCGGTCGTTGTCGGAGGCGTGCGTGATGCTCGGTGCGCACGTTCACCTCGGTTGCCCGGAGGGCTACGAGGCCTCGGACGACGATCTGGCGCGCATCGACGGGCTCGGGGCCGGCACGATCGTGCAGACCCGTGATCCCGTCAGCGCTGTCGCCGGTGCCGATGCCGTGCACACCGACACGTGGACCTCGATGGGGCAGGAGATGGAGAAGGCGGAGCGGATGGAGGTGTTCGGCCGCTACCAGGTCAACGACGGCCTGCTCGCCGCTGCCGGGCCGAACGCGATCTTCATGCACTGCCTGCCCGCCTACCGCGGGCTGGAGGTCTCTGCCGAGGTCATCGACGGACCCCGCTCGCGGGTCTTCGCCCAGGGCCACAACCGGATGCATGCCGCGCGCGGCCTGCTCGCCTTCTTGCTCGCCGACACCGACCGAACGGATCTCGCCCGATGACCACCAAGGTGCAGCGCCAACAGACCATCTCCCGACTGATCGGAAAGCATCCGGTGACCAGCCAGCCGCAGCTCCTCGACCTCCTCGCCACCGAAGGCATCAGCGCCACACAGGCCACTGTGTCGCGCGATCTCGAGGACCTCGGCGCGGTCAAGGTGCGCGTGCCAGGCGGCGACACGGTCTACGCGATCCCCGAGTACGAGCCGAACCGGATCGCGCCGGAGGACCAGCTGCGTCGGGTGATGGGGGAGTGGGTGGCCGAGGTCCGCCACGCCCACCACAACGTCGTCATCCGCACCCCGCCCGGGTGTGCCCACGTGGTGGCATCGGCGCTCGACCGCTCGGGCATCACCGGCGTGCTCGGCACCGTGGCCGGCGACGACACCCTGCTCGTCATCGCCGACGAGACCACGACCGGCGCCAAGCTGGCGGCCAAGCTGCGCGACCTGGCAGGGGTCGACCCGGTGCGGCCATGACCGAGCGTGGCGCATCTCCGGACGCAGCGCCCGACGAGCATCAGCTCGGTGCGCAGACGCTGTGGCACGGCCGGTTCGAGGGTGGACCGGCCGAGGAGCTGATGGCCTTCACGGAGAGCCTGTCGTTCGACAAGCGGCTGTGGCCCGACGACGTCGAGGGCTCGCGTGCGCACGTCCGCGGCCTGGCCACCGCAGCGATCATCACCGACCTCGAACGCGACTCGGTGCTGGCCGCGCTGGACCGGGTCGCGGTCGAGATGGGCTCGGGGACCTTCGTCTTCCTCCCCAGCGACGAGGACATCCACACCGCGATCGAGCGTCGGGTCACCGAGCTCGCCGGTGCTGCGGGCGGCAAGCTG
>JAOBWQ010000089.1 GCA_025463425.1 Ilumatobacteraceae bacterium
GTCAGCAGCAGGGTGCGGATGTGGCTGCCGTCGACATCGGCGTCGGCCAGGATGATGATCTTGTGGTAGCGAGCCTTCTCGGAGTTGAACTCGTCGCCGACGCCGCCACCGATCGCGGTGATCAACGACTGGACCTCGAGGTTCTTCAACATCTTGTCGAGACGGGCCCGCTCGACGTTGAGGATCTTGCCGCGGATCGGCAGGATCGCCTGGGTGCGTGGGTCGCGGGCGTTCACCGCTGAGCCGCCGGCGGAGTCACCCTCGACGATGAACAGCTCGCTCTCGTCGGGGTTGCCGCTGCTGCAGTCCTTGAGCTTGTCGGGCATGCCCGCCCCGGCCAGCGCGGTCTTGCGGCGGATCGCGTTGCGTGCGTTCTTCGCGGCAAGCCGCGCCTGCGCTGCGGCGATGCCCTTCTTGACGATCCGGTTGGCCTCCGCCGGGTTCTCCTCGAGCCATTCGGCGAGGCGTTCGTTGGTGGCCTTCTGCACGAACGAGCGCATCGGCACGTTGCCGAGCTTGGCCTTGGTCTGGCCCTCGAACTGCGGCTCGCGGAGCTTCACGGACACGATCGCGGTGATGCCTTCGCGGATGTCCTCACCGAGGAGGTTGTCCTCTTTCTCCTTGAGCAGGTTCTTCGCCCGCGCGTACTTGTTGAGCACGCTGGTGAGCGCCGTCTTGAAGCCCTCCACGTGCATGCCGCCCTCCGTGGTGGAGATGCCGTTGGCATAGCCGTGGATGCCCTCGTAGTACCCGGTGTTCCACTGCAGGGCGATGTCGAGCGTCATGCCCTCGGCGTCGTCGCTGTCCTCGTAGTAGGCGACCTTGGTGAACAAGGCCTCCTTGGAGGTGTTGAGGTGCTTGACGAAGTCGACGATGCCGCCCTTGTACTGGTAGGTGACCGTCTGCTGGCGACCCTCACGCTCGTCGACGAACGCGATCTCGAGGCCCTTGTTCAAGAAGGCCATCGTCTGCAGGCGCTCGAGCACGGTGCGGGCCACGAACTCCGTGCCCTCGGCCTGGAAGATGCCGGCGTCGGGCCAGAACGAGATGGAGGTGCCGCGCCTGCGACCGCGTGCGGGAGTATCGCCGACGATGGTCATCTTGTCCTGCGGCTTGCCGCCCTTGGCGTAGTGCTGCACGTAGTGGTGACCGTTGAGGTCGACCTCGATGAGCAGCTTCTCGCTGAGCGCGTTCACCACGCTGACACCGACGCCGTGCAGACCGCCGGAGACCTTGTAGCCCTCGCCGCCGAACTTGCCGCCGGCGTGCAAGACGGTGAGCACGACTTCTGCGGCGCTCTTGCCCTTGTGCGGACCGGACGGGTATGGGTCCACGGGGATGCCGCGACCGTCGTCGTCGACCCGGCAACCACCGTCGGCCAGCATGGTGACGGTGATCTTGGTCGCAAAGCCGGCCATTGCTTCGTCGACGGAGTTGTCGACCACTTCCCAGATGAGGTGGTGCAGACCGGCCAGGCCGGTGGACCCGATGTACATGCCGGGGCGCTTGCGGACGGGATCGAGGCCTTCGAGGACCTGGATGTCCTTGGCGCTGTAGTCCGCGCTGCCCTTGTTCGAGACGCGGGTCGGATCCGTGGCCACCACGGGCGGCGCGACCGGATCAGAGCCGGAGGGAGTGCCGGGAGGAGTGTCGGTCAGGGACACGGGAGGACCTCTGCATTCATGATGGGGACAACGGAGGGGGCGATCGCCGACGTGTTCGGGCCGGACTGCTCGGCCGGCCGAAGGTGCCGCGGACGGGGTGTCGAGGGGGCGGGAACGACCGGGATCGCGATAGGACCAAGTCTACCAAATGGGTATGACAGTGGTGTGATTCAACACCGATTCGAATCGTGGTTCCGTCCCACTGATTTTTCGGCACGGAAACGGCCGAAGAAGGGCGTCTCAGCGGGGTTTCACGCGAATATCGAAGCGCGACACTTCCAAACCGGCTACGGAGCGCAGGCGTTCGATCACGTCAGCCTCTAAGAAGCGCAGTTGGGTCGCCCATCCGGGCTCGTCGACCTCGACCAGCAGCCGCTCCCCGTCGAGCTTCACGGGGCGGGCGTGGTCGGCCACGACCTGACCGACCGCGTCGGTCCAGCGGCTGAACAACGAGCCCATCGAGCGCGCACTCGTGCGACTCGCATTGCCGCCGCGCAGCGCCCGCACGACGTCGTCCATCGCCGCACTCAGCGGCAGTGGATCATCGTTCATCGCCGCGACACTTCATCCTTCGACCGTACCGCTCGCGATGTGCAGGATCCGCTGTGGCCGCGCATCCGCCGGCAGCTCGCTGGCCGAGGTGATGATCACCTGACCGGCGGGCAGGTGGGCCAGCAACGCTGACGCTCGTGACGGGTCGAGCTCGCTGAGCACGTCGTCGAGGACGAGGATCGGCGGGGACCCCACCTTGTCGGCGATCAGCCGGTGCGTCGCCAGCCGCACGGCCAGGGCCAGGGTGCGTTGCTCGCCCTGCGAGGCGTGGGTCCGCGCCGGCATCCCGTTGATCGCCATCTCCACGTCGTCACGCTGGGGTCCGACGGTGCTCGACTGGCGGCGCACGTCGTCCGGGCGCGCCGCAGAGAGCGCGTGCAACAACCCGGTGCGGCGCCACGCCGGCTCGTAGATCATCTCGATCGGCGTCGGATGTCCCGCCAGCTGCTCGTACGCGTCGACGATCATCGGCGTCACGCGCGCGACCAGGGTCGCCCGGGCGTGCCCGAGCTGCTCACCGCATTGGGCCAACTTGGCGTCCCACACATCGAGGGTCACTGCGACCTCGTCGTTCAACCGGCCGCCCGCTTGCTTCAGCAGGCTGTTGCGCTGCTTGATGATCCGGTCGATCTCCAATCGCAGCGCGTCGTGCTTGACCGCCAGCGCGACGAGCGAGTCGTCCATCCACCGCCGTCGTTCGCCCGGCCCGCCCTTCACCAGCGAGAGGTCGTCGGGTGCGAACACCGACACGCGGATCACGCCGAGCAGCTCGCGGCTGCGAGCCAGACGCTGCCGGTTGACCAGCACCCGGTTGCGGCCGCTGCGGGTGATCTCGGCCTCGACGAGCAGCTCGCGGCCGTCGTCATGGCGGATCTCGGCGCGCACGATCGCTGTCTCGGCGCCGATCCGGATCAGCGCGTCCGTGGGCGAGCCGCGGAACGAGTCGAGCGTTGCCAGGTACGCCAGGGCCTCGGCGAGGTTGGTCTTGCCCTGCCCGTTGTCACCGAGCACCGCCGTGGTGCCCGACTCGAACTCCAGACTGGCCTCGGCGTAGTTGCGGAAGTCGACGAGTTGCAACGACCGGACAAGCACGGGTCTCTTACGGCACCCTGACGGGCATCAGCAGGTAGAGGTAGTCGGGCTTGCCGACCCCGCGCAGCACGGCGGGCTTGAGCGCGTCGAGCGTCTCGAGGGTGACCTCGTCGGAGCCGATCGCTTCGACACCATTCGCGAAGTAGTCGGGGTTGAACGCGACCGTCAGCTCCGAGCCCTCGAGCACGGCGTCGAGCTCTTCCACTGCGTTCCCGACGTCTTGGGTGATCGCGGTCAGGCGCAAGCTGTCCGCGGTCATCTGCAAGCGGATCGGTGTCGCGTCACGAGCCAGGATCTTGACGCGGCGGATGGCTTCCATCAGCGCGTCGCGGGCGACGGTGAGCTTGTTCGGGTAGCTCGGCGGGATCAGCTGCCGGTAGTTCGGGAACTCGCCCTCGATCAGGCGAGTGGTGAGGCGGGTGGTGCCGACCTCGAACGTGGCCTCGCGCTCGCCGAGCCGCAGCGTCAGCTCCGACGCGTTGCCGACGAGGCGTTGCAGCTCGCTCAGCGCACGACCGGGCACGAGCACCTTCTGGTCGGCGCCGAGCACGCTGGCGCCGGGAAGGTCGCGTACCGCAAGGCGGTAGGAGTCGGTGGCCACCATGCGCAAGCCCTCTGCCTCAGCGGTGAGCATGACACCAGTCAGGATCGGGCGGGCTTCGTCGGTGCTGGCGGCGCGCACGACCTGGCGGAGCGCTTCGCCGACTTCGGCACTCGGCAGGGTGACGGCGCTCGACGCCGGCGACGACAGCCGCGGGTAGTCGTCGAACGACAACGGCCGGACCGCGAACTGCGAGCGGCCGCCGGAGATCGACACATCGTCGCCTTCGACGGACAGCTCGACCTTGCCCGGGCTCAACGACCGGACGATGTCCGCAGAGAGTCGTGCCGGCAGGACCACACCACCATCGCGCTCGCCACCGACTTCGGCGGTGAGCTGGATGGTCAGCTCGAGATCGGTGCCCGTGACGGTGAGCTGATCACCCACGAGCTCGAGCCGGAGCCCGGAGAGCACCGGAAGCGTGCCCGTGCGACCTGTGGCTGCGCGGCCTGCGGTGGCAAGAGCCTCGGCCAGGACATCGCGCTCGCAGCGAAATTTCACGGTGCAACCTTCCCCACCAGACGGTGATGAATCAAGTAGTAGTGGTAATAAGTGCTGTGGACTGTGGAGAAATCCACGTTCGAGCAGGGTACGGGCCAAGTTCGCGTGTGCACCGTGATCCCCAGCCATCCACAGGATGGGCCCTCGCGGTGCATGCATCGGTGGACAACTCCGCGTTGTCCCCTGGCGGAGTGGCTCGCGTCCACAACTCGTTCATCCGTTGTTTGCACAGGCGCAATCTGGGGTACACCGGACAACTCGGTCATCCCTTCTTCAACCGCTGTTGCATGTCTGTGACCTGGTCATACACCTGTTTACGCTCGCTCATCAGGCGCTGAATCTTCTCCACAGCATGGATGACCGTGGTGTGGTCCCGGCCGCCGAAGAGCCGAGCGATCGCCGGGTAGCTGAGATCGGTGAGATCCCGGAACACGTACATCGCGATCTGCCGGCTGGTGACCAGCGGGCGCTGGCGGCTCTTGCCGCGCAATGCCTCGACGCTCTGGCCGAGGATGATCGCCATCTCGGCGAGCAGTTCGTCGTCGGTCCGGGTCTTGGTCGAGCTGTCCGTGAGCAGATCGCGCAGCAACGTCTCGGCGAGGTGGGTGGTGATCGGCACCCGCTCGAGGCTGGCGTAGGCGGTCACCCGGATCAGTGCGCCTTCGAGCTCGCGGATGTTGTTGGTGATGTGGGCGGCGATGAACTCGAGCGTCTCAGCCGGAATCCGCGAATCATCGCGCTCGGCCTTGTTGCGCAAGATCGCGAGGCGGGTCTCCATGTCGGGCGGTTGCACGTCGGTGATCAGCCCCCACTTGAACCGGCCACGGAGCCGGTCCTCGAGCGTGGGTATCGCATCCGGCATGCGGTCGCTGGAGATCACGATCTGCTTGTTCGCGCCGTGCAGCGTGTTGAACGTGTGGAAGAACTCCTCCTGGAGCCCCTCCTTGCCCTCCATGAACTGGATGTCGTCGATGAGCAGCACGTCGCTCTCGCGGTAGCGGCGCTTGAACGCGATCGTGGTGTTGGTGCGAATCGCGTAGACGAACTCGTTCATGAAGGTCT
>JAOBWQ010000164.1 GCA_025463425.1 Ilumatobacteraceae bacterium
CTTCAACGTCGGTGCCGATGGCCTCGGCGATCTGCTCGGCGGCGTGTTCAACCGTGGCGGTCGCGGCCGCGGCGCGTCCGCCGGCGGTGGGCCGCAGCGCGGCGCCGATCTGGAGGCCAGCCTGACCCTCGACTTCGTCGACGCGATCCAGGGCATGACCACCACGCTCTACCTCACCAGCGACGCGCAGTGCAGCACCTGCAACGGCTCGGGTGCGAAGCCGGGCACCCAGCCCAAGACGTGCTCGATCTGTGGTGGCCGCGGCGTGGTCGACGACAACCAGGGCTTCTTCTCGTTCAGCAGCCCGTGTCGCAACTGCCAGGGTCGAGGCGTGGTCATCGAGACGGCGTGCCCGACCTGCCGCGGCAGCGGTGTGGAGAAGCGGGCTCGCGAGGTCAAGGTCCGCTTGCCGGCCGGCGTCGCCAACGGTCAGCGGATCCGGCTGAAGGGGCGCGGCGCGCCCGGACGCAACGGTGGCCCGGCCGGCGACCTGCTCGTCGAGTGCCACGTCGCCCCGCACGCACTGTTCGGGCGTGACGGCGACAACCTCACCCTGCGCGTGCCGATCACGTTCGCCGAAGCAGCGCTCGGCGGCGACATCGAGGTGCCGACCCTGGCCGGCCCCACCGTCAAGCTCCGTCTCAAGGCCGGCACGCAATCCGGTTCGCGCAGCCGGGTCAAGGGCAAGGGCATCGAGACCACCAAGCACACCGGCGACCTGATCGTGACGGTCGACGTGCAAGTGCCCACCAAGCTGTCCGACGAGCAGAAGGCAGCGGTCGAGGCGTTCGCCCCGGCGACTACGGTGTCGCCGAGGGCTCACCTCGCCGCCGACGCCGCAGCGGGCGCGAGATCATCCGATCCAGGAACGGAGTAGGGCATGACCATGCGCAGCAGATCCCATGCCGTCTACGTCATCTCCGTGGCCGCGGAACTGGCCGGGATGCACCCCCAGACGCTGCGCATCTACGAGCGCCGTGGCCTCGTCCAGCCCGCACGTTCGCAGGGCGGCAACCGCCGCTACAGCGACGTCGACATCGATCGCCTCCGCCGCATCCAAGAGCTCGCCGGCGAGGGCATGAACCTCGAAGGCATCCGCAGGGTGATGGCGCTGGAGGCCGAGGTCGAGCACCTTCGCAGCGAGAACGACGAGCTCCGCTCGATCGCCTCGAGCGCGCTCGCCGAGGCAGAACGCCGCGCCCCACGCCGCGACCTCGTCCCGCTGCACCAGGCCGTGGCCGTCTTCGGTCAGAGCAAGCCGTTCGGCACCTGAGGACTTGAGCCGTTACGGCGAGCGCGGGTCGATCACGCCGGAGCGGAACGCGAACAGGATCGCCGCGGTGCGGTCGCGTGCGCCGAGCTTGGTGAAGATGCTGCCGATGTGCGACTTCACGGTGCGCTCGGCGAGGTAGAGCCGGGCCGCGATCTCGCCGTTGGTGGAGCCGGCGGCCATCAGGCGGAGCACCTCCAGTTCGCGTGCGGACAGGTCGATCACCGGTGCCGGTGTGGAGGGCACCTGGGCGCGCACCCGGGCGAGGACGCGGGGCGTGACTCGGGGATCGAGCCATGAACCACCGCCCGCCGTGGCGCGGATCGCCTTGATCAGATCGTCGGCTGGTGTGTCCTTGAGCACGAAGCCTGCGGCCCCCGCATCGATCGCGCCCCACAGCACGGCGTCGTCCTCGAACGTCGTCAGCACGAGCACGGGCGGCGCAGAGTCGGAGGCGGTGTTGAGCCGGCGGGTGGCCTCGATCCCGTCGACGCCGGGCATGCGCACGTCCATCATCACCACGTCGGGCCGGCACTCGGCGACCGCGCGGATCGCGGCCTCACCGTCGGCGGCCTCCCCGACCACGGTGCAGTCGGGCTCGCTCTCGACGATCAACCGCAGCCCAGCACGCACCAGCGCCTGATCGTCGGCGATCAACAGCCGGATCACGCCGGGCTTCGGTCGGTCGTGCTGCCCGGTGCCGACATCTCCGCCCGGTTGAGCGGCCGCGGCAGCGTGGCGCGGACGACCCATCGACCAGATTCTGCGCCCGTTGAGACGGAGCCGCCGATGGCTGCGACGCGGTCGTGCATGCCCGCCACACCGATGCCAATGCGATCGCTCGCGCTGCGCGTGGTCGGCGAGATCTCATTGCAGACCACGAGCGTGACCGACCGATGATCGATCGCGAGGTCGATGCCCACGGGCGCCATCGGCGCGTGGCGGGACGCGTTGGCCAGCGACTCCTGGAGCAAGCGGACGAGCGTGAGCCCGATCGATGGTTCGAGGATCGACGGATCACCGGCGAGCACGACCTCGATCGGCATTCCCGAGCGGCGTGCCTGGTCGAGCAGAGGCATCACGTCGGCGCCACCGGGCAGTGGTGCATCGCGCTGGCTCTCATCGGCGCTGGACAGCAGCGAGACGACTGAGCGCACGGTCTCCAGGCTGTCGCGGCTCACGCATTCGGCCCGCTCCAGTGCCTCCGCAGCTGCGACCGGGTTGTTGGCCAGGTTGCGCCGTGCCCCGGAGATGTTGAGCAGCACCACGGTCAGGCTGTGGCCGACGATGTCGTGCACCTCGCGGGCGATCGCCTTGCGTTCGTGTTCGACCGCGGCGATGTCCAGCTCGTGGCGGGCGTCTTCGAGCTGGTCGGTCAGCACACGCTGGCGGTGCAACAGCGAACCGGCAAACACGCCGAACAGCATCCCGGTGGTCCAGATCACCCAGCCGCCCTGATCCCAGTGGTTGGTGATGTTGCACACCACCGACACCGCGCTGAACAGGATCAGCGCAGTCCAGGTCGCGAGCCGCAACCCGCGGCTGGACGCCCACGTGCATGCCACGACTCCGAGGAACAGCGCGGCCTGATCGTTGTAGCGCAGGATCAGCAACAGGGTCGGGACAGCGGAGACGACGATGACCGCGAGTGGGGGCACGTCGATCCCGCCGGACACCAACGCCCACGGCACGAGCGCGACCATCAGCAGGGCGATGATCCCGAGCGACGGATGGGTCGAGGCGAAGGTCAGCACGGCGACGATGAGCGCCGCCCACGGGAAGACCAGTGACGGCGTGGTGAGCACGAAGGCCAGGCACTGGTCCGACACGC
Organism: Ilumatobacteraceae bacterium; assembly: GCA_025463425.1. Lineage (GTDB taxonomy): Bacteria > Actinomycetota > Acidimicrobiia > Acidimicrobiales > Ilumatobacteraceae > WLMZ01. The sequence continues at coordinate 3,102 of JAOBWQ010000164.1, forward strand.
GGGGTCGTCGCGAACGGCCGTGGCTCATGGGGGCACCGTACCGCGCGTGTTGCGGCAGACGCATCGGCCTGCGGGTCCGTCGGCATTCGTACCACGGTACGAATCGGCACCGACCGAGTTCCGCCCGCGGGCCGTCGAGATGCCGCCGCTGGGCCGATGCCCGAACGTCGCGATCGGCCGACGATGAACCCGGTCGACCGCACCCCGCACCGACACAGGAGGCCTCCATGTTCTTCACCAACCTCGGCAGGTTCACGGTCCGCCGGCGACGGCTCGTCCTCTCTCTCACCGTGCTGCTCCTGCTCGTCGCCGGCGCAATCGGCAGCGGCGCGTTCGGCAAGCTCAAGGGCAGCGGGTTCAGCGATCCCGGTGCGGAGTCGACCAAGGCCAGCGATGTGCTCCACACCCAGTTCCGAACTGGTGACCCGAACCTCGTGATCCTGGTCGCCGCCAAGTCCGGCAGCGTCGACGACCCGGCCGTGGTCCGCGCCGCCGACGACCTGACCGCGCAGTTGGCCGCGCATCCCGACATCACCCAGGTGGTGTCGTACTGGTCGCTCGGCGACAGCCCGCAGCTGCGCTCGCGTGACGGTAGCAAGGCCGTGATCGTCGCCCGGATGACCGGCACCGACGACAACATCAACACCACCTTCGACGACATCGACGATCAGCTGCGTGCCACCGATGGGGCAACGATCAAGGTCCAGCTCGGAGGTGGCGCCGCCGTATCGGCCGACCTCAACGCGCAGATCGGCGACGACCTGGCCAAGGCCGAGACGCTCTCGGTGCCGATCACGCTGGTGCTGCTGATCCTCGTCTTCGGCGGGCTCATCGCCGCCGGCATGCCGCTGCTGATTGCGCTGATCTCGGTGGTCGGCACGCTGTTCAGCCTGTTCGTGATCGGGTCGCTGACCGACGTGTCGATCTACTCGATCAACCTCACCACCGCGCTGGGCCTCGGCCTGGCGATCGACTACAGCCTGTTCATCGTCAACCGCTACCGCGAGGAACTGGCCCGTGGCCTGACGCCGCACGATGCCGTGGTGCGCACGGTCGAGACCGCCGGCCGCACGGTGGCGTTCTCCTCGTTCGTCGTGGCTGCGTCGCTGTCCGCTCTGCTCGTCTTCCCGCTGTTCTTCCTGCGCTCGTTCGCCTACGCCGGCATCTCGGTGGTGATCGTCGCCGCGATCGGTGCCACCGTTGCCCTGCCGGCACTGCTGGCCGTCGTCGGCCGCCGGGTCAACAGCCTGAGCGTGCATCGCCGTACGCCGAAAGTCCGTGCAAACGGAACTTTCTGGCACCGCCTCGCCCATGGCGTGATGCGCCGGCCGGTCCCGGTGGCGCTGGGCACCATCGCCCTGCTGCTGGTGCTCGGTACGCCGTTCTTGAAGGTCAACTTCGGCCTGTCGACCACGTCGGCGCTGCCGAAGTCGGCCGAGTCACGGCAGGTCAGCGAGCAGCTCACCGACGACTTCGCGACGAACTCCGGTGAGTCGTTCGCGATCGTCGCCGCCGCCGCGCCGAGCGCCGACATCACCGCCATCGATGCCTACGCCGCCGAGGTATCGGCCCTGTCCGGCGTCGCCCAGGTCGACACCCTGACCGGCACGTACCGGGCTGGCGCGCTGGACGCCGCACCGACGGACCGCAACGCGGCGTTCGCCTCCGGCGCCGCCGGCGTGTACTTCTCGGTCACGCCGTCGGTGGTCCAGCGGTCCGCAGCGGGCGAGGCCCTCGTCAAGACGATCCGGCACCTCGACGCACCGTTCTCCACGGGTGTCGAGGGCTCCGCGGCGCAATTGATCGACACCAAGGCTGCGATCACCAGCAGACTGCCGATCGCCCTCGGATTGATCGCGCTGATCACGTTCGTGCTCCTGTTCCTCGTGTTCGGGAGCGTGTTGGTGCCGATCAAGGCGATCGTGCTGAACCTGCTCTCGCTGACCGCGACGTTCGGGGCGATGGTGTGGATCTTCCAGCAGGGTCACGGCTCGGGGCTGCTCGACTTCACCGCCGACGGCACGCTGGACGTGTCGATGCCGATCCTGATGTTCTGCATCGCCTTCGGCCTCTCGATGGACTACGAGGTCTTCCTGCTCTCACGGATCAAGGAGGACTACGACCGCACTGGCGACAACACCCACGCCGTGGCGACCGGGCTGGAGCAGACGGGTCGGATCGTGACCGCGGCGGCAGCCCTGCTGGCCGTCACCTTCCTCGCCTTCGGGATCAGCGGCGTGACCTTCATCAAGATGTTCGGCCTTGGCCTGGCGCTCGCCGTGGTGATGGACGCGACGATCATCCGCGGGCTCTTGGTGCCCGCCTTCATGCGCCTCGCCGGCGACGCCAACTGGTGGGCTCCCGCCTGGATGCGTCGGATCCACAACCGGTTCGGCATCAGTGAAGGCGGCCACTCGCCGGCCGTTGACCCGTCCGACGGCGAACCGACGGGGGGTCGCGAGCTGGTCGATGCCGGCCGCTGAGCGTCCCCGCGATGGCAGGGTCGTATTCGGCGACGACGATGGCGAACAGGCCGACGTGCATTCGCCTGACGCTCGTGGCTCAGCGGATGACAGGTCGACTGACCTCGTCGGTGAGTGTGTGCAGGGCGTCGGTGAGCATCTCTGCCCACAGCTCACCCCACGCGGCGACGGGCGGAGCGATGGCCGAGACCGGCTCCAGCTGCAGCTCGACGGGCTCGCCCAGGAACTCACGCAGCGCGGCGAGCGCCTCCTGGCTGAACGATGGCTCGGCGGGTTCCGCCGCGGTCGCCGCCGTGCCCCCACCACGTGAACCCACCACGGCGCGCGGACCCGATCCCGGTTGCGGTTGCCCCCGCCACAGACCGAGGGCCGACGGCGCATCGGCGACATGCTCGGCAAACGCGACCATCACTGCGACGCCGTGCTTGCACGGGTCGTTGCCGTCCGGGCAAGAACACGAGAAGCGCACGTTGCGACGGCCGGGCACGAGGTCCGAGCGGTTCTCGAACGACTCGGCGGGGTCGACGCGGACGACCACGCTGTATGGCATCGGGCGACCGCCCTGCACCGCGGCGCGCAGCACGCCGGGCAACACCTCCATGTCCTCGACCGCGCCCTGCATCGCGTAGGTGCGGCCGCGGCTCAACCGCGCCGGATCGCTGATCCCAGCCACGAGCATGTTCAACATCGTCGCCAGCAGTCGGCCTTCGCGTTCGGCAGCCATCAGCGCGGCCCGCCCGGGGTGAGCATCACGAGCGCACGAAGGTCGTCCGTCGACAGCTCGGTCAGCCACTGCTCGCCCGTGCCGAGCACGGAGTCGGCCAGCTTGCGCTTGTCGTCGATCAACTGGCTGATCCGCTCCTCGAGCGTGCCCTCGCACACCATCTTGTGGACCAGCACCGTGTTCGACTGGCCGAGCCGCCACGCCCGATCAGTCGCCTGGTCCTCGACGGCTGGGTTCCACCAGCGGTCGTAGTGGATCACCTGCGATGCGCTGGTGAGGTTGAGCCCGGTGCCGCCGGCCTTCAGCGAGACGATCAGGATCGGCGACCCCTCGCCCGCCTGGAAGCGTCGAACCATGGTGTCGCGTCCGGTGCGCGATACGCCGCCGTGCAGGAACGGCGCGTCGATCTGGAGCCGCTCGCCGAGGTGCCGCTGGAGGATCAACCCCATCTCCCGGAACTGGGTGAAGACCAGGGCGCGCTCTTCGACCTCGAGCAGGTCGTCGACGATCTCGTCGAAGCGGTTGAGCTTGCCGGACCGACCGGCGATGCGCGAGCCGTCGCCGGCGGCGTGCGCCGGATGGTTGCAGATCTGCTTGAGGCGGGTCAGCGCGGCCAGGACCAGCCCGCGCCGGCGCATGCCGGACTCCATCTGCGCGTCCGCCAGCAACTGGTCGACGACCGCCTGGTACATCGTCGCTTGCTCCTTGGTGAGCGTGGCCCATGCGATCTGTTCGATCTTGTCGGGCAGCTCGGGCAGCAACGTCTTGTCGGCCTTGGTGCGGCGGAGGATGAAGGGTTGGGTCAGGGCGCGCAGCGCGGCAGTGGCGGCTTCGTCGCCGTTGCGTTGGATCGGCTTGGCGAAGCGCTCGTTGAACTGGCCGAAGCTGCCGTACAGCGCTGGGTTGACGGCATCGAGGATCGACCACAGCTCGCCGAGGTTGTTCTCGACCGGCGTGCCGGTGAGGGCCAGCTTCTGGTCGGCGATGATCAACCGGATCGCCTTCGCCGCGCGGGTGAGGTGGTTCTTCACGTTCTGCGCTTCGTCGAGCACCAGCGTGCCCCAACGCACGCTGCCCAGCGCTTCGATGTCGCGCGCCAGCGTGCCGTAGGTGGTGATCACGATGTCCGACGGCACCAGCTGGCTGGCGGCGTCGAGCCCCCGCGCGCGCTCGTTGCCGTGGTGGATCGCAACCTGCATGTGCGGCGTGAACCGGGCCGATTCGGCGTACCAGTTGTGCACGACGCTGAGCGGGCAGACCACGAGGTGCGGCCCTGGTCGAGTGGCGAGGTGGGCCAAGGTGGTGGCCGTCTTGCCGAGCCCCATGTCGTCGGCCAGGCATCCGCCGAGACCGATCCGGGCGAGGAACCCCATCCAGCTCAGCCCGCGCCGCTGGTAGTGGCGGAGCTCGCCGACGAACGTGTCGGGTTCGTGCATCTCGACCAGTTGCTCGTCCGGCAGGCCGGCGAGCAGATCGCCGATCCAGCCCTTGCCGTCGACGCTGGTCGTGCCGTTCGGACCGGCGATCGCTGCGTCGGCGGCCAGCTTCATCAGCGCAGCGACGTCCAGCTCGGTGTGCTCGTCGCGATGCTTCTGCAACCGCTCCAGCGTGCTGCGCACCTGCTTGGTGTCGAGACGGACCCATCTCCCGTTGACGTGGATCAGCGACGAGCCCGCCAGCGCCGCGCGTTCGAGCTGGGCGTCGTCGACGGGCGAGTCGTCGACGGTGGCGTTCCACTCGACGAGCGCTCCCGCAGAGAACCGACCGTTGGCGCCGCCCGAGGGCTGCGGTGTTGCTGCTGCACGCATCCCGGTGCGTGCCTTGACGAGCTGCTCGGGCCCGATCAGGCGGACATCGAGGG
>JAOBWQ010000202.1 GCA_025463425.1 Ilumatobacteraceae bacterium
TCACTGCATGGCGGCTCACCAGCCACGCGGGGACGGCCACCTTCAACTTGAGCGGCGGCCACTCGTTCGGCGTCGCCGCCACACCGCTCGCCTGGGTCGTTGCCGGCTCGCTGGCCGTCATGGGTGGCGTGCAGCTGGCCCGTGGTCTCGGCAGGTGGCAGACCGCGGCACTGGCGGCCGTGGCCGTGGTGTTCATCTTCACGCTGCTGGCCTGGGCCGCGGCGCCGAGCAGCTTCGCGTTCGTCGGGATGCTGTCGCAGGGCGTCACCTACTCGGCGCCGCTGATCTTCGGCGCGATGGCCGGGATCATGTGCGAACGGTCGGGTGTGGTCAACATCGCGATCGAGGGTCTCTTGCTCAGCGGCGCGTTCACGTCGGCGCTCGTCGGCTCGGTCGTCAACTTCTGGGTCGGCGTGGCCGCGGCGATGGTCGTGGGCTCGCTGTTCGCGTGGTTCCTCGCGTGGCTGGCGATCCGGTTCAAGGTCGACCAGGTGATCGTCGGGTTCTTCATCAACTTCTTCGTGCTCGGCCTCACCTCGTTTCTCGGCAACCGCATCCTGGCCGTCGACGAGGCCTACAACCAGGTGCGGACCCTCGTGCCGTGGAAGATCCCCGGCCTGCACTCGATCCCCGTCATCGGACCGATCCTGTTCGAGCAGACGGTTTTCGTCTACATCGCGTTCGCACTGGTCGCGTTCCTCGCGTGGGCCTTCGCCAAGACGCGCTGGGGCCTGCGCACCCGCGCGATCGGCGAGCACCCGCGCGCCGCGGACACGTTGGGCGTGAACGTCAACCAGCTTCGCTATCGCAACGTGATCGCGGCCGGGGCCGTCGCCGGGTTCGGCGGTTCGTGGTGGACCGCCAACGTCGGTCGCTTCAACGAGAACATCACCAACGGACGCGGGTTCATCGCGCTGGCCGTCGTGATCGTCGGTCGATGGAGCCCGGCGGGCGCGCTGGCCGGGGCGCTCGTGTTCGGCTTCTTCGACGCGATGGAGGCCAAGCTCTCGTTCCTCAACACCGGCATCCCCGGCGAGTTCGTGCAGATGCTTCCCTACCTCGCGACGATCATCGTCGTCGCCGGTTTCGTCGGGCGGTCGCGAGCTCCGCGGGCGGCCGGCCAGGCCTACGACAGCCAGTAGCTCACCCCGTCTCGAGGCCGGGTTCGATCGCCGGGTTCAGTCGCGTTCGATCTCGCTGACCGCCTGCACCTCGATGCCGCCGCGAGGGCGTTGGGTCAGCGTCACCCTGACCCGGTGCGGCTTTGCGGTGAGCATGATCTCACCGGCGATCTCTGCGGCCATGGCTTCGGCGAACACGGCCCGATCGCGGAACCCCCACAGGTAGAGCTTGAGGCTCTTGCTCTCCACGCACAGCGCGTCCGGTACGTACTCGATGACGACGTGAGCGAGGTCTGGCTGCTCGGTGACGGGGCACATGCTGTTCAGCTCGTCGTTGGTGAACCGCACCGACGACACGTTCGCCGGAGCGTCGAAGACCTCGACGTGTTCGACGGGATGCCGCACCGTCTTGCCGAGGATCGTGAGGTGGCTGGTCTCGGTGAGTTCCATGCTCGCAAAGGCTACGGTTGCCGGCATGTCTCAGGTTCTCTCTGACGAGCAGATCGAGCGGTATCGCGCCGACGGGTTCCTCGTCGTCGAGGGCCTCGCCGGGCCGCAGGCGTGCGCCGATCTCCGACGACGCGCGGTGGAGATGGTCGAGGAGTTCCAGCCCACCGACCAGCGGTCGATCTTCACCACCAACGAGCAGGACCGGATCAGCGATGGAGAGTTCCTCGCCTCGTCGAACGGTGCGTGGTGCTTCTTCGAGGAGGAAGCGTTCGACGACACCGGTGCTCTCCGCCAGGACAAGGCGCTGTCGATCAACAAGATCGGCCACGCGATGCACGACCTCGACGACACGTTCGAATCGTTCAGCTACACATCGGACCTCGCCGGCATCGCGGCGGACCTCGGGCTCGCCGATGCGCTCGCGCTGCAGAGCATGTACATCTTCAAACAGCCCCACATCGGCGGTGAGGTCGGCTGTCATCAGGACGCGACGTTCCTGTACACCGACCCGATGACGGTCACCGGGTTCTGGTTCGCGATCGAGGATGCAACGCTCGAGAACGGTTGCCTGTGGGCTGCACCGGGCGGTCATCGCACGAGCTTGCGCAAGGTCTTCAAGCGGCGCGGCCCGTCGTTCGCCAATGCCGGAGGCACGGAGTTCGACGTGCTCGACCCGGCTCCGCTACCGTCGCCCGCTGACCTCGTCCCGCTCGAGGTTCCGGCGGGCACGATGGTGGTGCTCCACGGGCTCCTCCCCCACTGGAGCGACGTCAACCGCTCGGCCACCAGCCGCCATGCGTACTCGCTGCACTGCATCTCTGCATCCGCCGAGTACCCGGCGTGGAACTGGCTGCAACGCTCTGCCGAGCTCCCGCTGCGACGGCTCGACCGATCTGCGGTCACCGCGTGATCCACGAGCTGATCCGGCGCGCGCCCAAAGCGCTGCTGCACGACCACCTCGACGGCGGGCTCCGTGCGTCGACGGTGATCGAGCTCGCCGACGAGTACGGCTACGCCGCACTGCCCTCGCACGACGTCGCCGAGCTGAGCAGCTGGTTCAACCGCGGCGCGAAGCGCAACGACCTCGTCCTGTACCTCGAGACGTTCGCGCACACGTGCGGCGTGATGCAGCACCGAGACGCGATCGAGCGCGTCGCCTACGAATGTGCGGTCGACCTCGCCGCCGACGGGGTCGTCTACGCCGAGGTCCGATTCGCCCCCGAGCTGCACACCGAGGCCGGGCTCTCCCTCGACGAGGTCGTCCAGGCCGTGCTCGACGGGTTCGCCCGCGGCTCGGCCGGTACCGACCTCACCATCTACGCGATCTGTTCGGCGATGCGCACCGCTGCACGATCGCTGGCGATCGCCGAGCTGGCCGTCAGCTGGCGCGACCGCGGCGTCGTCGGCTTCGACATCGCCGGTGCCGAGGCCGGGTACCCGCCGACGCGTCACCTCGACGCGTTCCAGCACGTGCAGCGCGAGAACTTCCACTCCACCATCCACGCCGGAGAGGCGTTCGGCCTGCCCTCGATCTGGGAGGCCGTGCAGTGGTGCGGCGGCGAACGGCTCGGCCACGGCGTGCGCATCATCGACGACATCACCGGCTCCAGGGGCGACGAGACGCTGGGCCGGCTGGCGGCGTACATCCGCGATCGACGGATCCCGCTGGAGCTGTGCCCCACTTCCAACGTGGGCACCGGCGTGTGCGCGTCGATCGCTGATCACCCGATCGGCATGCTCCGTCGGTTGCGGTTCCGCGTCACGGTCAACACCGACAACCGGCTGATGAGCGCGACCTCGATGTCGCACGAGATGATCGAGCTGAACGAGGCGTTCGGCTGGGGTCTCGAGGACATGGAGTGGCTGACGGTCAACGCGATGAAGAGCGCGTTCGCACCCTTCCCTGAGCGGCTGCGGATCATCAACGGCCTGATCAAGCCGCGCTATGCACTGCTCCGCGCCGAGCACACCCTCGGCAACTGACCCCCGCACCCCCAGTTCCGCGCACGTTTTCAACTTTTTCTGCAAACTTCTGCAAGCGCGGCCAGTTCGACGGGTCCTTTCGGACGACACGGGACGACCTGCCAAGATGAACGGATGCCCGTCGTCGTCAACCTCGTCGAACATCCCCTGGCCGCCGCGTCGCTGACCAAGGTTCGCGACGAAGCAACACCGAACAACGTGTTCCGCCAGGAGTTGGAGCGGATCGGCACACTGCTCATCGTCGAAGCGACCCGCAACCTCCCCACCCATGAGGTGTCCGTGCGGACGCCGATCCAGGAGACCACCGGACGGGTGCTGTCCACCCAGCCGATCGTGGTGCCGGTCCTGCGTGCCGGACTCGGGTTCTTGAACGCCGCTCAGGTCCTGCTGCCCACCGCTGACGTCGGCTTCATCGGGATCAGCCGAGACGAGGCGACGTTCGAGCCGAAGCCGTACGTCAACAAGCTGCCGGAGTCGTTCGAGAACCGGGTCTGCATCGTGCTCGATCCCATGCTCGCCACCGGCGGCTCGCTGGCGCACACGTGCCGCCTGCTCGTGGCCGCCGGTGCCACGGGGCCGATCATCGTCGTCTGCGCGCTGGCCGCGCCGGAAGGCCTCGACTTCCTGCGTGCCACCGACCTCGACCTGATCATCTACACCGCGTCGATCGACGAGCGCCTCAACGAGAACGCGTACATCGTCCCCGGCCTCGGCGACGCCGGCGACCGCCAGTTCGGCGCCGCCTGACAGTTCCGAACACGTTTCCTACCCCGAGAGCGCGCTTCCGCCTGCGAACTTCTGCAAGCGCGTTGCGGATTTTCCGTTTGGCGCGCCCTGCGAGCACTCAGTGAGTCATGCTCATCTCTCCTCCACTGCTCCATCTCTTCGGACGCCAGCACGGCGTCGCCTCGCATCGACAGATCGGTGAGCACCTGAGCCCGCGCCAACTCGTGCGGGCGGTCGACCTCGCCCTGTTCGTTCCTGAGGTGCCGAAGGTGAAGCGACTGGCGGGCACGCCGGAGAGCGTCGAGTCGCGCGTGATGGCATTGAGCCTGTATGCGGGCCCGACCGGGTTCGTGTCGGGCATGACTGCCGCGCGACAGCACGGCGTGACCTGCGTGCCGATGACCGTGCTCGAGGTGATGATCCCCGACGCTCGCGAATCGCACTTGCCGAGCTGGGCGAGGTCCACGCGAAGTTCGTGGCGAATGGTGTCTGACCGGCAAGAACTGGCCGACGGTCGAATCGTGTCGTCATCGCTCCGCACCCTGTTCCGGTGCGCCGCGACCACGGGCGATGTGCGCTTCGAGAAGATCGCCGAGCAGATGTGGCACAAGCGACTGATCACGCCAGCGGAGGCGGCCGCTTACCTGAAGACGGTTCGTCGGCAGGGACGTACCGGCGTCACCCGCTTCGAGCGCTGGCTGGAGAAAGCCGTCGAGCGTCCCCGTCCCGCTCAGAGCACACTCGAGATCGACCTGATCACCAAGGTGGTCGAACTCGGACTCCCTGCACCGGCCCGGCAGTTTCCTCTCACACTGCCAAATGGTGAAACCATCCACCTCGACGCTGCGTGGCCCAACGTGCGCCTCGGTCTCGAACCCGGGGCCACCTGGTGGCACGGCGGCGACGAGCGAGCGCGCAAAGACAGCCGGCGTGACCGTGCCTGCGACGAGGTCGGATGGCGCATCCTTCGTTTCGACGAGGTCGAACTTCGCGACCTCACGGCGTGTGGCCGTCAGGTGATGTCCATTCACCGGCACCGGTCGCGCTTGCAAGAGTTTGCAGGAAACGGCACGCCCTGGGGGTAGAAAACGTGCGCGGAACTGGGGAGGGAGGCGTGCGTCAGAGGAGGTGGGCGAGGGATTCCAGGAGGAGGGCGGGGTCGGAGCCGATCGCTTCGCCGTAGAGCTTGACCTTGGGCTCGGTGCCACTCGGTCGGATCTGCAGGCGGACGTCGTCGAGCCAGAGCCGGAGCAGGCCGGCTTCCTCGTACCACTCCACGCCCGTGACCGGTCGACCGTCGACCTCGGTGGGCGGTGTAGCGCGCATCGCAGCGACCTTCGCCGCCGCATCGACGGGATCGAGCCGGATCGACAGCTCGGCGGTGACGTGGCGGCCGAACCGTTCGGCGAGATCGTCGAGGCGCTGCTGCAGGGTGACGCCTTCCGACGCCGCGAGCGCGGCGACCTCGGCCAGCAGCACGGCGGCCGTGATGCCGTCCTTGTCGAGCGGCTGCCGGCAGACGAGGAAGCCGAGCGCCTGCTCGTAGCCGAACACCATCCGCAGATCGGGGTGATCGAGCGCGGTGCGACCGATCCACTTGAACCCGGTGTAGGTCTCCGCGAAGTGCACGCCGTGGGCTGCGGCCAACCGGCCGAGCAACGACGACGACACGAGCGTGGTGACCACGAGCCGATCGTCGCCACTGGTGTGGCGGAGGATGTGATCGCCGAGCAACCAACCGATCTCGTCGCCCGTCAGGCGTCGCCAGCCACCCGGTCGTGTCGCGGTGGCTGGTGTGGGGATCGCGGCACCGAGCCGGTCGGCGTCGGGGTCGTTGGCGATCGCCAGCAGCGCACCTGTCTCCACGGCGCGGGCGAGGAGCAGATCCATCGCGCCTGGCTCCTCCGGGTTCGGGAAGGACACCGTCGGGAACGATCCGTCCGGTTCCTGCTGCGCCGACACGACGAACGGTGCGGGCAGTCCGGCGCGGTCGAACGCCGCCAACAGCGTGGCCCCGCCGACGCCGTGCATCGCGGTGTAGGCCACCGGCACGCCGGTGAGCTCGGGACGCAGCCGAGCGGCAGGGACGGACTCGAGGTACCGCTCCAGCGGTGTGCCGTCGAGGCGGACGATCAGCGGGTGATCGCTCGCGGCAAGCGCCACAGTGCAGGGATCGAACATGTCGATGCACGCAGCGATCCCGATGTCGTGCGGCGGCACGATCTGGGCGCCGTCGCCCAGGAAGACCTTGTAGCCGTTGTCCGCGGGAGGGTTGTGGCTCGCGGTCACCACCACGCCGGCGACCGCGTCGTGCTCGCGAATGTTCCAGGCCAGCACCGGCGTGGGCAGCGCCGACGGCAGCAGCAGGGCACGGATGCCCATCTCGGCGAAGACCCGCGCCGTGTCGAGCGCGAAGTCGTCGCTCTTGCGGCGGGCGTCGAAGCCGATGATGATCCCTCGCTCAGCGGCATCGCTCCAGTGATCGAGCACATACCGGCCGAGGCCAGCCGCAGCCTGGCGAACGACGAGCCGGTTCATCCGCAGTGGGCCGGCACCCATCTCACCCCGCAACCCGGCGGTGCCGAACTGCAGGCGTCCGTCGAACCGCGCCGCGAGCACGTCCTGCGGGCCGTCGATCAACCGCGCCAGTTCGATGCGAACGTCGTCGTCCGGCTCGGCGGCGAGCCAGGCCCGGGCAACCGACGACACCGGCTCCATCAGGCGAGCTTGTGGAGCTCGATGAGCGGACGGGCTCCGACGTGAGAGATCACCTCGGCAGCGGCGACGGATCCGAGCCGACCGCACTCAGGCAGCGACATGCCGTTGGTGTAGCCGAACAGGAACCCGGATGCGAACAGGTCGCCGGCGCCCGTGGTGTCGAGCACGCGATCGACGGGTTCGGCCGGGACCGTGATGACGCCGTCACCGGTGACGATCACCGAACCACTGGCGCCACGGGTGATGACGGCGAGGGCGCAGTCACGGCGCACGGCTGCCACCGCGGCCTCGAAATCGTCGACCTCGTAGAGCGAGGTGAGCTCGTCCTCGTTGCCGAACAGGATGTCGACCTCGTCGGCGACGAGGCCGCGGAAGTCGTCGCGGTGGCGGTCGACGCAGAACGAGTCGCTCAGCGTCAGCGACACCTCGCGGCCGTGGGCGTGGGCGATGCGAGCCGCAGCACGGAACGCTTCCTTCGCCTCGGGCCGGTCGTAGAGGTAGCCCTCCATGTACAGCACCTTGCCGGCAGCAACGGTGGCCGTGTCGATGTCCGGCGGGCAGAGCAGCGACGAAATGCCGAGGTAGGTGTTCATCGTCCGCTCCGCATCGGGCGTGACGACAATGATGCAACGGCCCGTGGGCGTATCTGCCTCAGGCGCGCCGGGGCGGAAGGTGATGCCCACGGCGCGGAGGTCGTGGCCGAACACCTGACCGAGCTCGTCGTCGCACACCTTGCCGATGTACGCAGCCCGTCCACCGAAGGAGGCGACGCCACACATGGTGTTCGCCGCGGAACCACCACTCATCTCCACCGCCGAGCCGAGCGACCGGTACAACGACACGGCGCGCTCGGTCTCGATGAGCGTCATCGAGCCCTTGACCAGCGATTCACGGGCGATGAACCCTTCGTCCGCGTGAGCGATGACATCGACCAGCGCGTTCCCGATGCCCACGACGTCGAACTCGGCGACATCGAACTCGGCCACATCAGACTCGGGCTCTCGGGTTGCGTCAGGCACGTGGGATGACGCTAGCGGACACAACCGGTGCCGACGCAGAGCCGCTCTCCGGGCTGCAACCCCTGCCAACTAGGCTCGGCCGATGGACCTCGATCCCTACCGACTCCCGCGCGCGGTGCTCCCACGTCACTACGCCGTCACCCTCGAGCCCGAGCTGGTTGCCGCCACCTTCAGCGGCCACGTGACGATCTCTGCCGACGTCGTCGAAGCCGCCGAGCAGATCGTGCTCAACGCGATCGAGCTCGAGATCCAGTCCGTGACCGTCGACGGTCGCGACGCGACGTTCACGCTGGATGTCGAGACGGAGCGGCTGTTCATCGAGAGCGCGGTCACTCCGGGCTCGATCGAGATCGCGATCACCTTCCTGGGCACGCTCAACGATCGCCTGCGCGGCTTCTACCGCAGCACGTACCGCGACGACGCCGGCGTCGAGCACGTCATCGCGTGCTCGCAGATGCAGGCCACCGACTGCCGACGAGGCTTTCCGTGCTTCGACGAGCCCGACCTCAAGGCGTCGTTCGGCATCACGCTCGTCGTCGACGACGCGATGATGGCCGTCTCGAACGGGCCCGAGACCAGTCGAACGACGCAGGCCAACGGACGCACCGTGGTCACGTTCGCCGACACGATGGTGATGAGCACGTACCTCGTGTGCGTGATCGTCGGCCGCCTCGAGGCCACCGAGGCGATCGACGTCGGTGGCACGCCGATGCGGTTGGTGCACGTCCCCGGCAAGGGCCATTTGACCCAGTTCGGACTCGAGGTCGGTGCCGCCAGCCTGGCCTGGTTCCAGGAGTACTACGGCATCCCGTACCCGGCACAGAAGCTCGACATGGTCGCCCTGCCCGACTTCGCCGCCGGCGCGATGGAGAACCTCGGGTGCATCACCTACCGGGAATCGCTGCTGCTCGTCGACCCTGAGACCAGCACCCAGTTCGACCAGCAGAACGTCGCCGACGTGGTCAGCCACGAGCTGGCTCACATGTGGTTCGGCGACCTCGTGACGATGGAGTGGTGGAACGGGATCTGGCTCAACGAGGCGTTCGCGACGTTCATGGAGGTGATGGCGGTCGAGGCCTTCCGGCCCGACTGGAAGCGCTGGACCAGCTTCAGCCTGGAGCGCACCGCAGCATTCGAAGTCGACTCGCTGGCGGCCACGCGCACGGTCGAGTTCCCGGTACGTGCGCCGTCGGAGTGCGAGGGCATGTTCGACGTGCTGACCTACCAGAAGGGCGGCGCGCTGCTGCGCATGTTGCAGCAATACCTCGGCGAGGAACGATTCCGCCAGGGCGTCAACAACTACCTGCGCACGCACAGCTACGCGAACACCGAGACGTCGGATCTGTGGGACGCGATCGAGGCGATCACTCGCGCGGACGGCGGCAACGAGCCGGTGCGCGACCTGATGGACAGCTGGATCTGGCAGGCCGGCTACCCGCTCGTCTCGGCGTCACTCGTCGGCGGCGAGCTCCTCCTGCGCCAAGAGCGCTTCGGCTTCGGCGAGGAGCCGATCGATGCGACCGTGTTCATCATCCCGGTCAGCATCCGCGTGGGGACCGAGACCCGCTCGGTCCTGCTCGACGGCGCGGACGCGTCGATCGACATCGACATCGACACGGCAGACGCGGCGATCGTGGTCAACGCCGGCGGCCACGGCTTCTATCGCGTCGCCTACGACGACACGCTGCGCAGCCGTCTCGGTGCGGACGCGCTGGCGACGATGAACACCGTCGAGCGGTACAACCTCGTCGACGACGCCAGCGCCGCGTTCGTCGCCGGCCGCCTGTCGGCGACTGCCCTGCTGTCGTTCCTCGAAGGCTTCTCGGGCGAGCGCGAGCTGGCTGTGTGGCAGGCGGTGACCGCGTCGCTCGGTCGGCTCAGTCGCCTGCTGGAAGGCGACGCCCGCGTCCCGTTCATGGCGCGCGTCGACGCGATCGTCGCGCCCGCTGTCGCGTCGTTGGGCTGGCAGCCGGTCGACGGCGAAGACGACCTCGCCTCGAAGCTGCGTGGTCTGCTGGTGACGACCAGCGCAGTCAGCGGGGGCAACCTCGACGCTCGCGAACGCTGCCGGGCGATCCTCGCCGGCGATCTCGCCGCCACGGACCCGGAGCTCGTCGACGCGGCCACCACTGTCGTCGCGGCGTTCGGCGACCAGCAGGACTGGAACCGGTTCGCCGACGGGTTCCGCTCCGCCGGCAACCCGCAGGACCAGCTGCGCAACCTGTACGCGCTCGCCGACTTCGACGACGCCGACCTGATCCGCCAGACCTGTGAGTTCGCGTTCTCCGGTGAGGTCCGCACCCAGAACGCGCCGTACCTGCTGTCACGCTGCATCGCCAACCGCGCCCACGGCGCAGCGGCCTGGAAGATCGTGCGCACCAACTGGACCAAGGCCAACGAGATGTTCCCCAACCCGTCGATCATCCGCATGGTCGATCCCGTCAAGACGCTCAACACCGAGACGGCCGTCGCCGACGTGCAGGGGTTCTTCGCCGAGCACCCGATCAAGCAGTCGCTGACCATGCTCGCCCAGGTGCTGGAGCGCCAGCGGGTGAACGCGGGCGTGCGCAGCCGCGAGGCCGATGCGTTCGCCAAGGACCTCCTCGCCGGCTGAGTGGCGACGCCTGCCGCGCCTGGTACGTAGCACCGCCCACCGGTAGGGTCGTCGCCGCGGACGGATCGACGAGATCCAAAGGGTGCTGTCATGTCGAACAACCGACCCGTCCTCCGCGTGCCCATGGTGGCACTCGTCGTCCTCGCGATCGCCGGCGCGCTCGCTGTCGTCAGCGCATCGACATCGTCCGCCGCCGGAGGGGAGTCGCTCAATGCGTCGAGCTCGGTGGGTCAACCCGCGGCGGCGACCGTGCAGGCCAAGCGGTTGATGATCGACGTGACGAAGCCGATCTTCCCGATGCAGACGACGCCCAGGTGCGCGATCCTCGACAACTTCGGTGACCCGCGCTCGGGCGGCCGGTCCCATGAGGGCACCGACATGATGGCCACCCAGAACCAGGAGGTCTATGCGGTCGTCGACGGCACGCTCTCCCACCAGGTCATCAACGGCTCCCCCGACTCGACGCTGTCGGGGAACTCGTGGCACCTGAACGCCACCGGCACGTCGAAGACGTACTACGCGTTCATGCACCTCGACCACTTCGCCGACGGCCTCGCCAACGGCTCGTTCGTCCACCAGGGCCAGATCATCGGCTACGTCGGTGACACCGGGGATCCAGGACCCGGCAACTACCACCTCCACTTCGAGGTGCACCCGAACGGTGGCGCCGCGGTCAACGCCTTGACGGTGCTGACCATCCCGGCGGGCTGCACCGTCACGTAACCCGGGTTCACCGCGCCAAGGTTCGCCGAACCGTGTCAGCGGATCAGGTGCTCGACCCAGACGTTCGGCTCGATGTAGACAGCGTTGTCGTGCTCGACGTCGACCCGGATCGGCGACAGCGCTCCCGGCACGTGCAGCCGCCCGGTGGTGTCGAACGCCATGCCGGTCCACTCACGCCATTCGGCGAGCGAGCCGGTGATCGCCATCGACGTCGGCGCGACCTGCACGATCCGCCCGCCGAGACGCACGTGCACGCGCAGCCAGTCGTCGTAGGGCAGACCGTCGGCCCGGGTGCGGAACGCGTACTCCGACATCGGCGTGTCCGGCTCGCGGTGCTTGCCGTTCGGTCGAACGGGCGCGACCAAGCGCTCGAACCCGAGTCGCGCGACGTTGTTCCGCATCGCGATCACCATCTGCCGGCTGAGGTGGCGGCCCTGCCAGTCACGATGGATGGCGATCTCGATCGCCGACACGATGTTCGGTTGGCGGCCCGCCGCGTGGTCCGCGCAGCCCCAGAGCACGACGCGATCCCAGCCGTCCATCGGCAGGTCCGGTCGACGGCCACCGGCCTCGAGCACGAACGGGATGCTGAAGGCCTTGGCGATGACGACGTCGGGTGCCTCGTCGCTGACGCCGTAGATCACGTGCTCGGCGAACCGGTCGAGGCCGCTGAAGTAGAAGCCCGCACAGAGGTCGTGGGTCATGTACTCCTCCCACGTCGTGGGCATGTCGTCGGCGGAGGCCTCGAGGTCGGGCCGCTCGGCCAGTGTGTGCAGACGGAGTTCCACGGCCGCCGAGCATAGATCCCGGCCCGTAGGCTGGGCGCGTGACGACCGAGGACTTCACCGGCACGATCGAACCGTCGAAGCGATGGGCGGCCGGCACGCCCGCTGTCGTGAAGTCGTTGCAGATGGGCGTCGGCCAGATGGGCATTCGCCGCACGTTGTCGACGCTGCGGATCCTCAACCAGCCGACCGGGTTCGACTGCCCGGGCTGCGCGTGGCCGGAGCCGGACAAACCGCACATCGCCGAGTTCTGCGAGAACGGAGTGAAGGCCGTTGCCGAGGAAGCCACCACCGAGCGCGTGACGCGCCGATTCTTCGCCGAGCACTCGGTGGCCGAGCTGCGCGAGCGCGAGGAGTACTGGCTGGGCAAGCAGGGTCGACTCACCGAGCCGATGTACAAGGCGTCGGGAGCGACGCACTACGCACCGATCTCATGGGACGACGCGTTCGAGGTCATCGGTCGCCGCCTCCGCGAGCTCGACTCACCCGACGAGGCCGCGTTCTACACCTCGGGTCGCACGAGCAACGAGGCTGCGTTCCTGTACCAGCTGTTCGCACGCTCGTTCGGCACGAACAACCTGCCGGACTGCTCGAACATGTGCCACGAGTCGAGCGGGATGGCGTTGAGCCAGACGATCGGCATCGGCAAGGGCTCCGTGCACATCAGCGACTTCGAGCAGTCGGATCTGATCGTCGTCGTCGGCCAGAACCCCGGCACCAACCACCCGCGCATGCTGTCCGCGCTCGAGAAGGCCAAGGCCCACGGCGCAGCGATCGTTGCGATCAACCCCCTGCAGGAGGCCGGGCTGCTGCGGTTCAAGAACCCGCAGAAGGCCGGGGGCATCGTCGGCAGCGGTACCGCGTTGGCCGACGACT
>JAOBWQ010000292.1 GCA_025463425.1 Ilumatobacteraceae bacterium
TCCGCCGCCGTCATGTTCGCCGAACGACGACAGATCTCCGCCACCAGCCACTCCAACGACACCTCATCATCAAGATCGACAACCGCCACACTCTCCATCCCGACACGATGACAAAAGGGTGCAACACAGTTTCCGGGCGATCACCGACCTCCCCGGAGGGCGGCGGAGGTCGGTGCCGGCCGGACGTGACGGCTCAGTTCACGTCGCCTGCGCTGCGGCTGTCCCCGCGAGCGCGCCGTCCTCGATTGCCGCGAGGGTGAACAGCGATTCGTCGACGACGCCGCCGGGCTGGACCCAGCGGACGACGATGTCTACTCGTCCTCGGTCCTGCCGCACACGGTCCATCGTGGCGACCCGGAGATCGCACCCCGGCAACAAAGAGTTCGGGAGGTGATGGACCGTCGGGCCGGAGCGTTGCGGTCCGGAACAGGTCCGCTCGACGCGCCACGAGGCGGCGCGTGCCGAGACGTTGCCCAGGTTGACGACATGGATGTCGATCACGCTCGGATCGCTGGTCGGGACGGAGCGTGCGAACAGCAGGGCCATCCCACTCTGACTGACTGGGGAGGTTCGGAGGCATCCCGCTTCTCGTTCGTTGTGCATGCTATGGTCGTGCCCCCTCAATCGGGGACCAAAACCGGATCGCGCTGGAGTTGATCAGTTGATTGATCTGTTGCGCTGCCTCAACGCCGGGCGCATTCCGCGTCGACGAGCTCTGGAAGGGCCGCGCCGAGGCGATATCCGAGGTTGCGCACGGTGAACAGCAGCAACGGACGGCTCGGGTCCACCTCGATCTTGTAGCGCAGGCGGTGGATGTGCTCGGTCACCGTCGCAGTGGTCTGCCACTCCGGCGATGAGTCCCAGACCTCACGGAGCAGCGTCGCCCGATCGAAGACCTGACCCGGTCGGGTGGCGAGGAAGGCGAGCAGGTCGAACTCCTTACCGGTCAGCTCGACCTCGCGGCCGGAGATCCACAGCTTGCGGGCGTGGATGCCGAGCTCCAGCGCGTCGAGGTGCACGAGGCCGATCAGATCCCGCGCCGAGCGGTGCTGCCGGCCGCGGATCAGGGCGACGTCGAGCATCGCTCGGCCGACATCGCCTCCTGCCGGCGGGATCCATTCGGCGGTCGATGCAGCCGTGGGAGATGGGAACCGCGCCGGATGAGCACCGCGTTCGACCATCCACAGCGTCGCCGCGGCCGGCTCCATCGATGGGCTCCAGTGGTAGCCCTGTCCGAACGTGCATGACAACGACTCCAACAAGTCGAGCTGGCTGGCCAGTTCGACCCCCTCGGCGACGACATCGAGCTCGAGCGTGCTGGCGAGCGTCATCATCGCGCGGACGATCGACGTGCCATGGCTGGAGTTCCCGAGGCCGCTGACGAACGATCGATCGATCTTGATCGTGTTCACGGGCAGTCGGCTGAGGTAGCTGAGCGACGAGTAGCCCGTGCCGAAGTCGTCGATGCTGACCCTGATCCCGGTCGCCTGGAGCTCGGTGATGATCGTCAGCGCGCTTTCGATCCGGTTCATCAGGATGCTCTCGGTGATCTCGAGGTGGACCGCGGGCGCTGGAACCCCCGCACCTTCGATCGCCTCGACGACGCGCACCACGAAGCTCGGCTGCGCGAGCTGGTGCGCCGAGACGTTCAATGCCATCCAGAGGTCCCTCGGCGGCCGCCGGTCCGCCCGCCAGACAGCGAGCTGGGCGAGCGCCGTCTCGAGCACCCATGCGCCGATTGGGAGGATGACGCCGGTGTGCTCGGCCACGGAGATGAACTCGTCGGGCCGGATCACACCGAGTGTCGGGTGGTTCCATCGGATCAGGGCTTCGAAGCCTGCGACCGTGTCTGTTCGAAGATCCATCACCGGCTGGTACTCGAGGTGGAACTGGCCGGCCTCGAGTGCGAGCGGCAAGGCCGCGGCGATCGCCTGGCGCCGATGGCCGTGTGCCTTCGACGCAGCTCCGAGGAGCGTGAAGCGGTTGCGGCCCTCGCTCTTGGCCTGATACATCGCGTCATCTGCGTCGCGGAGCAGAGAGCCCGGCGTGTCCGCGGCCGTGCTGAGGGTGACGCCGATGCTGGCGGTCACCTCCATGAGACGGTCGCTGATCCGCAACGGATCGGCCAGAGCTGCTGCAACGCTGACCGCGAAGTCGTGCGCACCCTCCATGCCGTCGACGTCGCATCGCATCGCGATGAACTCGTCGCCGCCCGAACGCGCGACGACGTCGGAATCGGGGAGCCTGGCCCGTAGCCGATCTGCCACAGCGCGCAGCGTCTGATCGCCGACCGGATGCCCTGATTGATCGTTGATCAGCTTGAAGTGGTCGAGGTCGATCGCTGCCAGCGCGACCTGGCCGTTGGACGGTGTCGACAGCGCGACCGACAGCGCCGCGTGGAGGTTGGCCTGGTTGGGGAGATCGGTGAGCCAGTCGTGCGTCGCCTGGTAGGCCAGTGCTGCCGCCGCGTCGTGCCGTTCGGTGATGTCCAGCATCGTCCCGGCGATGATGTGATCGTCCTGACCGCTCAACCGGCCGGCCCTGGAGAGCACCCAGCGCACCCCACCGTCGGGCCGGAGGATCCGGTACTCCGATGTCATCGCCCCGCGGCCATTGATCAGCGCCTCGATGAAGACCCGGACCTGATCGCGGTCGTCGGGATGTACGTGGTCGTAAGCGAGCTCGGTGGCCGGACCCGGGTTGCGACCGAGCAATCGCCACATCTCGTCCGAACGGGTGACCTTGCCGTTGGCCGTGTCGATCTCGAAGCTGCCGAGCATCGCTGATGCTTGCGCGACGGACAGCCGTCGACGGTCCGCCTCGATCTGCTGGATGAACTGCGTCCGCTCAGTGATGTCGCGAGCGATGGCCGACGTGCCGATGATCTCGCCCGTTGGGGACCGGATCGGTGACACCGAGATCGAGAGGTTCACGTCGGTGCCGTCCGAGCGTCGTCCTCGCGTGTCGAAGTTGTCGACGAACTGACCCGCCATCGCTTGATCGAACACGTGCCGCACGTCGTCGGCGCGCCCGTTCGGCAGCACGGTGCTGAGGTGCTGCCCGATCACCTCGGCGGGCGTACGGCCGAAGAGCCGGGCGGCGCCGCCGTTCCAGGTCAGCACGATGCCGTCCTCGGTGGCCGAGAAGATCGCGTCCTGGGACGACTCGACGATCGCGGACAACAACAGGTTCGAGGCATCGCTCTGGAGCCGTCGGGCGATGTTCGACGACACTCCGATCGTCCCGATCGCGGCACCGGTCTCGTCGTAGATGGCGGTATCGGTGAGTTGGACCGGGATCGTGGAGCCCTGCTTGGTCTGCACCCACAGCTCTCCCATCCACGACTTGCCTTCGTCGATCTGGGGCCGGATCCGTTCGGTGACCGCTTCCCATCCCGGTACCGGCCGGAGGATGGTCGAGATCGGTTGGCCGATCGCTTCGGACGCGGTCCAGCCGTACGTCGCCTGTGCAGCTCCGTTCCAGTAGGTCACCGCCCCATCGGTGTCGGTGGCGATCACTGCCTGGCCGACGGCAGCCAGCAACCGGGCCTGGAAGACCACGGACTCCTCGGCCACCTTGCGCTCGGTGATGTCGCGGAGGTTGCCGACGAGGCAACCGACGTTGGGGTCATCGACGACGTTCGTGGCGATCTCTTCCAACCACCGAACTGCGCCCGTCGGGTCGAGGATCCGGAACTCCGAACGCACGAAGTCACCGAAGTACGGGATCGAGGCGAAGTCGGCCGCGAGGCGTGATCGATCGGCCGGATGGGCGAGCTCCACGCAGTTCGCACCGACGAGCTGCTCCGGCTCCAGCCCGAACAGCTGGCGGCAGGCTCGGCTGGCCGAGTGAATCGTTCCGTCGGGGTGGAAGAACAGCACGAGGTCACTCGAGTGCGCGCTGGACGCCTCGACCTGGGCGCGAACCGCGGCGAGGCGGGCGACGAGCTCGCTGTTCTCGCCGAACGTCTCGAAGAACGTGTGATGGCGGGCCACCGTCGGGCGCAGGATCGAATCTGCGTCGCCCCACGGCTCCGGCGCAGCGAGTCGATCGGTGAGCAACTTCCGCGTCGTGATGTCGAGGTGGAGCACGACGGCGCCGAAGCCGTCCTGGACCGGTGCGGCGGAAGCCTGCAGCAGGAACCAACGCTCCTCGGTCGGGGAGTGACACGTGTACTCCATGTCGAAGCGCTCCCGCTCACCGCTCAGGATCTGGCGCAGTCCGATCGCCGTCTCTGCGGCCCCAGGAGCACCACGCCGGGCGGCGTTGTCGCAGACGGTGAGGTAGTTGACCCCGGTCTCCACCGTTCCCGGACTCGCTCCGTTGAGGTTCGCGAAGAGCCGCCACGCGGCATTGGTGTCGACGATCGACCCGCCACCGTCGAGCACGGCGGCCGCGCTGCCGATCTGGTCGAACGCCGCGGCGCGGACCAGCATCCGACGTGCCAGCCGGCTGCGGTTCGCTTCGGTCGCGACGTCGATCCGTGGCACTCCGATGATGTCAGGTGGTCCGGTTCGCGCACTCTCGGCCGGCTGCAGGGTGTTCGACATCGGCGTGTCCCCTCATCGCGCAGCCGAGCCTGACGCCTGCAGCCAGGCGACTGCCCGGTGCACTGCGATCGACCATGCAACAGAAGATCTGCCACGACGACTGGCATGACCCTATCGCGGAAAGCGAGATACCGGAATGGCTACGTCAGAGAATGGATTCACACCTCGATCTGCTGCTGACCGAATGCCGGCGCCGGATCGAGGATCTGACGCGCGAACGTGGCTGGATCGAGCGGGCGGCACAGCAGGAACCCTTGGATCTGATCGACGTTCTCGTTCCGGCAGTGGTCGAGCTCGTCGGTGGTCTCGACTCCTTCGGCCAGTGTGTTCAGGCCGAGATCGCGCCCGAGCTGGACGAGGGTCCGGATGAGGGCCTTCGACTCCGTCGAGGTCGTGATCGCGCTGATGAAGCGACGATCGATCTTGAGGCTGTCGACCGGGAACTGTTGCAGGTACGCCAGCGACGAGTATCCGGTGCCGAAGTCGTCGATGGCGATGCGGATCCCCAGGGCGCGCACCGCAGCGAGTCGGTGAGCAGTCGCGACCACGTTGTGCATCAGTGAGGTCTCGGTGACCTCGATGATGAGCGCGCGCGGGTTGAGCCCGGTGACAGCGAGCGCATACCGGATGTCGTCGACGATGCTGTCGTCGTCGAGCTGGCGTCCCGACACGTTGACGGACAGTTCGAGCATGCGCCCAGCCGCGTGCCATTCGGCCATCTGCCGGCACCCCTCGAGCAGGATCCAACGGCCGACCTCGTCGATCAGGCCGCTGTTCTCCAGGATCGGGATGAACTCGTCGGGCGGCACCGGACCGAGGGTCGGGTGGTCCCAACGCACGAGGGCCTCGACCCCGACGACGCTCAGATCACCGAGGTCGTAGATGGGCTGGTAGACGAGCCGGAGCTGGTTGGCCTCGGCGGCGATGCGCAGGTCGGCTTCCAGCTCCACCCGGCGGAGCAGCGTGGTCTGCATGTCCGGATGGAACAGCTGGCAGCGGTTCTTGCCGTACGCCTTGGCCTGGTAGAGCGCGACATCGGCGTCGCGGAGCAGCTCGCTGCCGCTGCATCGATCGCCGATGGCGATCCCGACGCTGGGGGTGATCCGCAGCGGCATGCTGACCCCGTCGATGTCGAACGGTTGCCGCATCACGTCGAGGATCCGTTGACCGACCAGGTCGGGCGCGAGCTTCGAGGGCGCTCCGTCGATGAGCACGACGAATTCGTCGCCGCCCATCCGGCCAATGGTGTCCGCGTCGCGCAGGGTCGCCGAGAGCCGGGCCGCGACCGCGACGAGCAGGCGATCGCCTGCCTCGTGACCGAGCGTGTCGTTGACGTTCTTGAAGTCGTCGAGGTCGATGAACAGCGCTGCCCCCTCCGTCTGCTGGCGGCGGTTGCGCACCAACATCTGCTCGATCCGGTCGGTGATCAACCCCCGGTTGGGGAGGCCCGTCAGGTCGTCGTGCAACGCTTGGTGGCGCAGCTCGCCGGTCCGTTCGGCGACGAGCAGCTCCGCGCGCCCCCTGCCCGTTCCGAGCACGAACACGAACGCCGCGAGCACAAAGCTCAACGCGCAACCCGTCAGGAGCAGGCCCGAAGCGGCCGTGCTGGACAAGATGCCGTCATCGATGCGGGAGCGCGATGTCGTGATGGACCAGCCGTTGTGCAGATCGATCGTCGCGGTCGTCGGCGTCGTTGTGGGCACGCCGGCGGTGAACAGCGCCGTGGAGGAGTCGGAGTTGAACGCCATCGAGATCGCGATCCCCGGGTGCCCGGACAGGGCCTGGTCGAGCAGGACCTGTGGTCGTGACAGCGTTCCGACCCAGCCGAGGAAGTTCCGTCTCCGGTCCACCTGGTTCGCAGGCTGGACGCCGCCGCGGTAGATCGGCACGTTGACCGTGAGCAATGCAGCGTCGTCGATGGTGACGGGGTTGTACGTGTCCAGCCCCGTGGCGGCGCTGGAGATCGAGAGCCCGTCACGGGCGCACCAGTCGTAGCCGTCCGGCATGTGGCCGATGCCGCGGAGGAAGCCGAGCTTGCTCAGGCAGTACTCCGACCGTGGGCCGGCAGGGACGACGTCGACGGGACCGCCGCCGAGTCCCGTGAACCTCGCCAGATCGCTGTCCGGCACGACGACGACGAATCCGACACCGAGCACCTCCGGGTAGCGCTCGAGAACGCGTGCGGCTTCGAGCCACGCGGCGAACTGCTGCTGGGTCTCGTCCGGATCGGAGATGACGATCGCGCTCGCATTGACGACGAGGTCGGCCTGGTGCTGCAGCGCGAGCTGGAGGACCGTGGTGATCTCGTTGGAGGAACGCACGAAGGCGTTGTGTTCGACGACCGCCTGGTCGTGAGCGACCGAGTGCGCGCCGCAGATCGATCCGACGACGCCGCCCACGACCAGCAGCGCGCACGTCCACAGCCAGGCGTGCGGAGGCTGCTTGCGATCGACCGGAGTCGGCGAACTCATGACCAGAACCCGTTGATGTCGACGACGATGTGGGTGGATGGTTGGTTGTAGACGCAGAGCGCACCCTGATCGGACAGCGCGCCGGTGACAGCCGCGGACACCGTCCGCCCCTCGACGGCGTTCAACGACGACACGACCGGTCGTGCGATCGAGCACGGCCACACCGAGAGGAACCCGTTGCCGGTGGTGCCCGTGGCGGTGATGTTCAACGAGACCACGACGGCATCGGCCGGAACGCCGCGGGTGCCGGCGAGCTGGACGACGTTGGTGGCGCCGGTGGTGAGCGGTGATCCGCCGCCGCCGAGGTCGAGCGCGACCTGGCGGTCACGGGTGTCGACGAGCCGCGTGGCCGCCAGCGGCGTGAACCGAAGGCCCGGTCCCTCGATCATGTAGCCGGCGAGGTCGACGACGAGGTCGACCTCGTGCGGACTGTAGAAGCAGACCGACCCGGCCCGGCTCAGCGGCACGATGGCCGTGTTCGACTGGGGAGCACCACTGACCACGTTGACGCTGGAGACGACCGGTCGCTGGTTGGTGCACGGGAACGTGGTCACGAAGGTGGCGACGCCGGCGTTGACGGCGGTCACGTTCAGCACCACTGCCGTCGCACCGGTGGGTACGGCCGCGTCGCGCCCGGCGATGCGCAGCTCACGCGTCTCGCCGGCAGCGAGTCGAGCGGAGGTGCCGCCATCGGTCCTGGTGTCCATCACCCGACGGGGAT
This sequence comes from Ilumatobacteraceae bacterium, assembly GCA_025463425.1. Taxonomy (GTDB): domain Bacteria; phylum Actinomycetota; class Acidimicrobiia; order Acidimicrobiales; family Ilumatobacteraceae; genus WLMZ01. The sequence goes on from JAOBWQ010000292.1 coordinate 7,743, forward strand.
CGGTCGGCACGAAGCGACCCGGCGACGACGGTGCGACGAAGCCGTTCACGTCCACCACGAGATCGACGGAGGTGTTCGAGAACACGCAGACGCCGCCATTCGCGTCGAGCGGGACGATCGCCGCGTTGGCCACGATGGCCGCCGCGTCGAAGTTGACCGTGGACACGTTCGGCACCGTGGTGTCACATCCGTAGACCGAATCGAAGCCGGGAAGGGCGGCGAGGACGGCGGTGAAGTTGGCGCTGATCGCGGTGGCCCCGGCCGGCACGGACCCGACGCCGGTCACCTGGATACGGCGCACCTGGCCGGCCGTGAGCCGTGTGCCACCCAGTCCCTGCCGCGTGTCGGCGAGCCGGAACGGAGCGACGGTGGTGAACCCCCCCGGCGATGCCAGCACGGCGGTGTCGGCAACCGGTGTCGGTGCTGTGGGCACGGTCGGTGCGGGCGCCGTCGGGGCCGGCAAGTTGGTCACCGTGGCCGATGGGTCCACCGTGAACGACCACCGGACGGTGCGCACCGCAGTGGTGACCACGACGGTGTAGGTGCCGGGGTCGAGCCGGTTGCGAGGCACCACCGTGACGGCGTTGCTGCTCTGCAGGATCGCACGTGCCGTGGTGTCACTCACGTTCTCGGCCGAGAGCGCACAGGACTGCACAGGTCCGGCCGGACCGGTGATCGTCGCCGACACCTGCCGGGGTGCTTCCGGCAACATCGCGATCACCGGGAGGCCGCCGCCGGACGGCCAGCCGCACAACGTGACGGGGTTCGGGCTCTCGGCGACGAACTGACTGAGGCTGGTCGTGGTGCCATCGCCGGGCCAGACGACCGGTGCGGACGGCGGGGTCCACGCGGGCAGGCCGGACAGAACGTCGAGCGTGGCGCCGGAGTGCCAGGGGTTGGTCGAGCTGTCGACGCACGAGCCGTAGCCGACCGAGGCGAGGTCCGGGCGCAGGATGCCGATCGCATGGAACGGGCCGGACATCCAGAGCTCGACATAAGCCTGGTCGGTCATCGACGCAGCACTGCTCACAGCGACGTTGCTCTTGTTGCCGGTGTCGTCGCCTGCCTGGGTGTAGCCGGCCCTGCCTGGTTGCTCGTCGTGGGAGATGCCGTTCTGGAGCATGTAGCACGAGTGGCTGACCGCGCCAGCTGTGATCGACCCGTCCAGCGCGACGGCACCGACGCCGGCCATGCCCCGGTAGAAGTTGACGGTGTCGAGTGCTGTCGGTGGGTTGAACGCTGCCGGAGTGGGTCGCTCGGCAGATGCTGCGGCGGGGGCCACGGCGAAGACGATGCCGGCGAGGCCGGCGACGATGCTGATCGATGCGGGAGAGTGGCGGGTGCGGTTGAACATGTGCGGTCCTCTGGTTCGGAGGCGACCGCTGACGGGTGGCAACTGATGCCAAACGAAACAAAGCGTCTCTCGAGTGTGCTTGCGGGTCGTTTCGACCCGACCTCAGAGTTCCCTGCACATGGGTCGATAACCGTGAATGGTTCGTCAAGCGGATGCTCAAGACAGGCACAGAGAGAGACGTCGAGATGTCATTCAAGGTTCGCGAATCGCTGGCGATGGGGAAGGCCCTCGGAGCGTCGAGCCACCCCCGTCCACCTGCGCAACCAGACGACTTCTTGACGGATCAATTCGAGGTATGACCCGATATCAACACGACGGAAGGCGCAGTTCGAACCGATTTCATGTTCGGCGATGCCATGCAGACAGAGACGCGAAACGACGCCCCACATAGATCCGATGTGATGGCGTCGAGAGCATTTGATTTGTTTTCAATTGGGCGGCAAGCCGCGAGGCCTCAACGAGGTCGCGTCACCTGGGCCGAACCCCCAGGGCGGTCAACAGGTCGCCAACGGACCCCGAGGCATCGGCGGCGTCGTCCTGGAGGACCTCGGAGTTCACCGTGTACCGGTTCCGACGCCCGACCCTGGTGCGGCCGATGAAACCCCCGTCGACGAGATCGACGACGAGCCCGAACGCTGCGCGCTCGGTGATGCCGACGCGCAACGCGACATCGCGCATGCGGACATCGGGATCGTGGGCGATGCAGATCAGCACGTGGCCGCGGTTGCTCAGCAGGGTCCACGTGGCGCTGTGCCGGCTCGGCGTCTCGATGGCTGCCGGGATCGTGCTCATGCTCGTCTCCAACCGCCGCCGGTCACCGGCGACATCCCGGGATGTGCCGTTCCGGCACCCCGTCAACTGACCGTAGTCTCCGGCCGTCGTCCTCAACGACGGGCGTTGAGACAACGGGTCTCAACTCGTCGGAGCAGCAGGGGAGAGGCATCGGCCGCATCGTCACGCCGACCAGAACCCGTTGATGTCGATGACCAGGTGCGTGCTCGCCTGGACGAACATGCAGGCGGCACCGCTCGCCGACAAGCCGCCCGTCACCGCTGCCGACACCGACCTGCCCTGGGTCGCGTTGAGCGAGGAGGCCACGGGCCGATCGGCAGCACACGGCCAGGCGGTCACGAAGCCCGAACCGACCGTGCCCGTCGTCGTCACGTTCAGCGAGACGACCACGGCCTCGGCGGGGATGCCGCGAACGCCGGCGAAGGCGATGGTCTGCATCGACCCAACGGCCATCGGCGCGCCGCGCAGACCCAGGTTGAGCGCCGGTTGCACATCGCGCGTGTCGATCAGCCGCGTCGGTGTGAGTGGCGTGAACCGGAGACCACGACCGGCGACGATGTACCCGGCGAGATCGACGACGACGTCGACGTCGCGCGGGCTGAACAGGCAGACGGTTCCCGTGGTGCTGAGCGGCACGATCGCCGCGTTCGACTGCGGTGACGCGCCGGCCACGTTCAGGCTCGACACGAGTGGGATGTCCGATGTGCAGGGGTAGATCGTGATGAAGGTGGCCGACGCTGCACCCACGGCCGTGACGTTGAGCGAGACAGCGGAGGCGGTCGCCGGCACGCCGCCGTCGCCGGCGGGGAACGGCACCTCGAGCGGCTCGCCGCCGATCAGCCGGTGAACCCCGCCGGACTCGTCTCGTGTGTCGACCACCCGACGTGGGGCGAGTGGTACGAGTCGTCCGGCGCCGGCCGGATCGACGTACCCGTTGACGTCGACGATGACGTCCACCGCGACGTTGGCGAACACGCAGATGCCGCCGGTCGCGTCCAACGGGACGATCGCCGCATTGGCGACGACGGCTGCGGCGGAGAAGTTGACGGTGGAGATGCCGGGGACCTCCGATCCGCAGCCGAATGCCGACACATACCCTGCGTCGGCGGAAGCGGCCACGGTGATGTTCACGCTCACCGCTGTGGCGCCGGCCGCCACCGTGCCCACTCCGGTGACCTGGATCCGGCGGACGTTGCCGCGTGCCAGCCGCCCACCGCCCAGACCCGAACGGGTGTCGGCCAGACGCACCGGCGGCACTGCCGTGAAGCCGCCCGGCTCGGCCAGCACCGTTGCATCGACGACGGGCGTGGCCGGTACGGGTGCCACGCTGGGCACGGTGCGGATGTCCTCCGTACGAATGCCAGGGGTGGTCGGCACAGGCGTGGCCGGCGGGCTGGTGATGACCGTCGGGACCGGCATCGCGATCAGCTGTCCGGACCGGCCCGAGCTGGCGAAGGCGTAACCCAGGTCCTGCACCGCCGGCCGGTCGACGACCGCGAACGGCGACACGACCTGCAGCGCCGTGCCGTCCGCGTACGACACGGCGGCGGAGATCTGCCCGATCGCGAGTGGGAAGTCCGCGGTCGATCTGCCGGCTGGTGCGTTGTACGCGTAGTGCGACCCTCCGACGACCACGCTGACGATCGCGGGGCTGCGGAGGAACGCCTGCACCTCGACCGAGTTGCGCGGCGCTGTCGTGCCGGGGCGCAGGTGCATCAGCATCGTCTGCGGACCCGTCGGCACGGCGTCTGAGCGCTGAATGCGGTGGGACACGTAGAGCACGTCGCGAACGATCGATGGAGCAGCGCCCGTCTTGAAGCGGTCGATGTCGAAGGCCGTCAGGTCGAGGGGCGACCAACCGATGCGGCTCGACGGTGAGATCTCGCTGCCCTCCGCGTAGTCGTTCCATGTGGTCAGCTGCACCCAGTCGGCCGATTGTCCGATGGCGACGTCCCACTGGCCGCGCAGGGTCTCGGTGTTGCCCGCTTCGTCGTAGACCCCCGCGTACGGCCGCTCGTCCTGCAGGGCGACGGGCTGCATCCAGATCTTGCCGCGAGCATGGGCGTCGGCGATCGCCGTCACGGCACCGTCGAGTGCGCCGGGGTTCCTGCTGCCCCAGTCGGAGAACCCGTAGGAGATCGAGGCGAACGCCGAAGCGAAGCCGGCATCGAGGAACGTCGGCACGAATGCGACCGTGATGCCGTAACGCGATTGCATCGTCGCGATCCACTGCTTCCACCAGTCGGCGCTTCGTCCCTCGGCGTAGAACGGCGACACCACGAGCCGGCCGTCGTCGAGTCGATACGCGGCCGGGTCGGCGGCGAGGGCTGCAACGCCCGCTGCCAGCGCGTCCGAGTCGGCTGCGACGCCGGCAGAGACATCGGGCATGACCATGATCTTGAAGTTCGGATCCACGGCACGCGCGGCTCGCATCATCTGGCCGATGCGGTCCCACACCACGCCGCTCAGCCCGAGGATGTCGACCGAGAACCCGTCGATGCCCGCGGCCGAGGCTCGGGCGACCTCGGTCTGCATGTTCGCCGAGCTCCACGATGCCGAAGGGTTGACGGCCACCGGCAGCGGACGCTCGCGGATGAACCCGCCGGAGCTGGCGAACTTGCCGCTCTCGCCGGCCGCGACGAGGTACTGCGTCGCGTAGTAGTCGGAGGCGGACGGGGCGTTGTCGATCGACAGCGGGAACGTCGTGATGTAGTGGGCGAACACCTTCTTCGGTGAGCTGTGCAGCACTCCGGCGGCGGGCAGGTCGAAGGGCAGGGCGGCGCTCGGTGCCGTGGACGCACCGGTCGGCGCCGCCGCGGTGGTCGGCATCGCGCCGAGGGCACATCCGATGGACGTGGCCGAGATGGAAAGTGCAATGCCGACGGTGCACAGGCGTGAGCGCACGGGCAGCTCCTTCGGGTCAGGTTGAACCCCCTCCCCGAGGCGCAAGGTGCACCAATTCGGTACGCAGTGCTATCGGCACCGCTCCGCTCAGCCCTTGAGACAACTCGTCGTCAAGAATCAGGCAAGTTCGCCGATCGGTCCTTGAACGCGCAGCAGGACTGCAGTGTCAGAGCCGTCCGCCGTCCACCAGGTAGTGCTGCGCGGTGCACGCCGCGCCGTCATCAGCGGCGAGGAACAACACCATCTGGGCGAACTCGTCCGGTGTGATCCGGCGCTTGATGGCCTGGTCACGCATCGTCGCCGCCTCGCCCTCGGGTGTCCACCACTTGGTCAGCTGGCGTTCCGTCGGCACCCAGCCGGGGAGCACCGTGTTCACCCGCACGCCGTAGGGACCGAAGGTGCGCGCCATCGTGCGCGTGATCCCTTCGACCGCTGACTTGGCGATCGCGTAGCCGGGGAACATGTCCTCCTGCATCATGTAGCTGCTCGAGCCGATGTTGATGATCGAGCCCATCCCGGCGTCCATCATCTGCGGCGCCAGCGCCTGGATCGCGAACACGTAGTGGCGCAGGTTGGTGTTGATCCGGTTGTCGAAGTACTCCGGCGTCATGTCGCGCCAGTCATGACGGTCGTCGCTGGCCGCGTTGTTGACGAGCACGGACACGCCGCCGAGCTCCGCCACGGCCCGGGCGCAGGCGGCCCGCAACGCTTCGATGTCGAGCAGGTCGACCTCGAAGAACAGCGGAGCGTGGGTCACGTCTGCATCCACGCATCGCCCGATCGTCGCGTGGGCGGCCCCGACGTTGATGTCGACGAACGCGACCCGACTGCCCTGACGGGCGAACTGCTCCACCATCGCGCTGCCGATGCCGTCAGCGCCGCCGGTGATGAACACCGTGCGGTCGACCAGAGACGGATAGATCGCGTAGGCCGTCATGACGGTCAGCGATGGTAGCCGGCGAGGTCGATCACGTAGCTCGGGTCGGCAGAGCTGAACAGGCACACCGATCCGTTCGCGCCGACCTGGGCGATGACGAGGTTGGACACCGTGTCGCCTGCGTTGAAGTTGATGATCGACGTGTTCGGTCGGGTCGTGCCACAGGGGAAGACGGTGACGTAGCCGCCGTTGGTGGCACCGGTGACGGTGAGGTTGAGCACGACGGCGCCTGCGTCGATCGGCACGCCATCGACCCCTGCGACGTTGAGCTGGCGGACCGAGCCGGGGCCGGTCGGCATCTTGTCGACCTCGGTGCGCGAGTCGAGCAGACGCTGAGGGGGGAGTGCGGCGAAGCTCGAGCCCGTCGGGGTGTAGCCGGACAGGTCGATGATCAGATCGATGTCGGCCGACGTGTAGATGCACACAGCGCCACCGGTGATCGCGCTGACGACGGTGTTCGTGGTGACGGCGGCGCCGGCGGGGAAGTTGATCGAGGACGTCTGCGGCCGGGCCTGATCGCACGGGTAGAGGCTGACGAACCCGGGCAAGCGGGCGTTGGTGACCGTGACGCTCATCGTCGCCGACGACAGGTCGTCGGGGATGTCCGCGCGACCCGCGACGGCGAGGTTGGTGACCGACTTCGCACCGCGGAACCCGACGCCGAGGTACTTGCCATCCACCGTGGTCAACCCCGCACCGGATCGCGTGTCGAGCAGGCGGGACGGCTGCGCGGCGACGAAGCTGGTGTTGGCCGGCGGGAAGTAGCCGGCGACATCGACGACGAGATCGGTGGGGGTGAGGTTGAAGAGGCACACGCTGCCCGTGGTCGACAGCTTGGCGACGACGGTCGTCGCCACGACCTGGGCGGCTGCGTAGGTGAGCTGGGAGGCGTTCGGCTGCGGTGTGCCGCAGGGGAACGCCGTCACGAACCCGGGGAGCGCACCGTTGATCGCCGTGACCGTCAACACGGCAGCGGCGGCATCAGCGCGCACGCCGGCGCGCCCGCCGACCTGGAGCTGCGTGGTCGCCCCGGCGGGCAGGACACCGAGCGCGCTTGACTGCCCGTCGACCGTGGACGCGCCTGAGTCGGTGCGGGTTTCCAACAGCCGTGCCGGCGGCACTGCGACGTAGCTCGAGTACCCGGTCGACTCCAGCGCAGCGGTACCGAGATCGGTCGGTTCGCCGCTGTGGTCGATGATCGACTTCGGTCCGAACGCGTGGCTGCCGTAGACCTGGGCGCCGCCGAACTCGAGGATCATGTCGCAGCCGGCCCTGACCAGGCGGTCGGTGGTGTCGCGGATCGATTCCGACGTCGGATGGAAGCTGTCCACCTCGAACGCGTCGACGGCGCACATCAACGTGCGCACCTTCGCGTTCAGCGACTTCGCGATGGCCTCGCCTCCGTCGTTGAAGTAGAAGTCGAACGACAGCATCCGCTTCGCTCCGGGCACGTCGCGCACGGCCCGGTCGACGGCGTCGCCGGAGTAGTTGGTGTACGGCTGCACGCGTGAGTCGACGGCGACGTCGGAGAGCACGATGTTGGTCCGATCGACCAGCATCTGCCACTCACTGCTGGCGGGATCGAACTCGTCACCCATGTCCCAGGCGGCGATGTTGCGGTAGACGGGGCGCCAGAAGTCCTTCGCTGCGGTGCGCACCGCCGGATCGGTGGACCACACCCGAGCGTCGTAGACGATGGTCTTCATGCCCACCGACGCGTTGATCTGCACGACGCGCATGTACTGATCTGGTGACACGTAGCGGTCGCCTGGGTTCGCCGGTGAGTACCCGGGCGAGCCGTCCTTGCACGGACCGAAGGTGGCGTCGATGCCGCCGAACACGGCCATCGAACGCGCTGCCGTCTGGGCGAATGGATCGTCGGGATGGACGCCGCACCACGCCCAGGTCTGCACGGCCTTCGGTGGACCGTCGGCGTGCACCACCTGGACCGCCGCCGCTCCCGCACCGGCGAGCACGACCAACACGCCGAGCACGAACTTCTTGATCAAGACCACTCCTGGGGGACACCTCTCGCGATCCGCAACGTGCGCGTGAGCCTGCCGAACGAGGAACAGTAGTGTCAGACCTGCCGGTGACGGCGTCATGCCTGTGCTCTCTGCCGTGTCCCGGCGCACGAAGCGTGACGACGACCAACAGGAAGTTTGCTGCCTTGCCCTCGTGGATCCTCGCCATCGACTTCGGAACGAGCTACACCGTCGCCGCCGCGAAGGTCGGCGACCGCGGACCGGAGATCGTCGAGATCGGCGGCGAGCGGCGGATGCCGTCCGTCGTCATGGTCGACCAGGACGGGCAGATCTTCGTCGGACGCACCGCCGAGGACCTCTCGGTCTCGAACCCCGGCAGCACCCTTCGTGCGCTCAAGAACCGCCTCGGCGATCAGACCCCGGCGATCCTCGGCGGCCGCCCGTATCAGGTCGTCACCCTGGTCGCGGCCGTGCTGCGCGGTGTCTACGACCAGATCGTCGAACAGGTCGGCGAACCTCCTTCGGAGGTCCGGCTCACGCATCCTGCGACGTGGAACCAGCCGCGCGTGTCCCGGCTGGTCGAGGCCGCCGCGAAGGCCGGGCTCGACCACCCGCTGCTCGTGCCGGAACCGGTCGCAGCCGCGTTGTCGTATGCGGCCGACGTCGGGATCGTTCCCGGTCGGCCGATCGTGGTCTACGACCTCGGCGGAGGCACGTTCGATTCCGCGGTCGTGACGGTCCGCAACGGTGGGTTCACGGTGGTGGGCCGACCCGGCGGCGACCAGCACATCGGCGGTGAGCTGTTCGACGAGTTGGTCGCCAACCACATCGGCGAGCAGATCGATCCCGCGGCATGGGAGGCGATCCAGGTCGGCGATGATCCCCTGTGGCGCCAGATCGGGGCCGCCCTCCGCAACGAGTCGCGCAAGGCGAAAGAGGCACTCTCGTCGCACCCGTTCGTCAACGTGCTCGTGCCGCTGCCCGGTGGTCTCTCGCAGGTGCGAGTCACCCGCGACGAGTTCCGCGGGATGGTCGCGCCGTACATCGCCGAGACGATCGACACGATGCGTCGGTGCATCGAGGAGGCCGGTGTCCGGCCCGAGGACTTGGCCGGGATCTCGCTCGTCGGAGGATCCAGCAGGTCGCCGGTGGTCGAGGAGATGGTCCGCGACGCCTTCCCCGCCGTGCCGATCAGCCGTCGAGGTGACCCGAAGGCGACGGTCGCTGCGGGGGCCACGTTGGCCGACCGGCCCTCGCCCTCGACGCCGCACCTGTGGCGCAGCCAGATCACCCAGGAGGCCTCGCCCGGCACCGCCCACGAGCCCGTCCGCCTTGCGCCGCCGCCGCTCTCCGATCCACCCGATCTCGGCCCGCCACCGTCGCCCCGCCCGCCGCTCGCTGCGCCGGTCAGCGTTCCGCCGGTCAGCACGCCCCCGGTGAGCGCGCCGCCTTCTGCGCCGCCTTCTGCGCCGCCGCCCGTGCCACCGGTTCGTGGACAGTTGCAACCGGAACCGATGAGTCCGCGGTCCAAGCGTGGTCTGATCGCGCTGATCGGCTTGGTCGTTGCCGCGGCGGTCGCCGTCGTGATCGTGGTCGTCACACGCTCCGGCGACGACGAGAGATCCGCGGCGACATCCACGGCTGTTTCGTCGCCGGAGTCATCGGTCTCAGGGTCCACCAGTGCAGCCACGATCGACTCCACGCCGACGACCGCGGCCGCGCACTCCGTTCCGCCGGACACCACGACGTCGAGCACTCCACCGGACACCGCCAGCGGACAGACCGCTCCGGACAACACGATCGTCGTGCCGACGGTCGCGGTCGTCCCGCCGATCACGACGGTCGGGACCAAGCTCGAGACGCTCCGCGGGCACAAGGGAGACATCCGCGCCGTGGAGTTCAGCCCGAACAGCCGGCTGCTCGTCACGGCTGGTGCCGACGGGCTCGGCATCGTGTGGAACGTGCAGACCGACAAGCAGATGAGCGTGTTGAGCGGCCACACCGGCGCCGTGACGTCGGCGGTCTTCAGCCCGGATGGGGACACGATCGCCACCTCGGGAGTCGATCACACCGTCCGGTTGTGGGACGTCGAGTCCGGCAAGCAGATCGCCGGGTTCACCGGACACACCGACGTCGTCGAGCAGGTTCGCTTCAACCCCGACGGTGGATCGCTGGTCAGCGCCGGCGCAGACGGCACGGTCCGCGTCTGGGACATCGCCACGAACACCGAGGTCGCCGAGTACGTCGGTCCCAGCGGCCCGGTCCACTTCGCCGAGTTCAGCCCGAACGGCCGGCAGATCGTGGCAGGCGGCGACGATGGCAACACCTACCTCTGGGACATCAGCGCACCCGAGTCACCGTTCGTGTTCAGCGGCCACGACGGACCGGTCCGTGCCGGCGCGTTCAATCCGGACGGAACGTTGGTGCTCAGCGGCGGTGACGACGCCAAGATCCTCGTCTGGGACACCAACAGCGGCGCGCCCTACGCCAACCTCGGCGACATCGAAGGTGGCGTCGTCTCCGCCACCTTCAGCAACGACGGGACGCGACTGATGGCCAGCGGTCACGATCACACTGCAGCGCTGTGGGACGTCGTGTCGACCAAGCTGCTCGGCGATCTCGCCGGGCACAAGGACAACGTGGTGTCGGCCGAGTTCAGCCCGGACGACAACGAGGTCGTGACGGCCAGCGTCGATGGCACGGCCCGGATCTGGAACGTGTCGCAGGGAACGCCGATCGGTGTCACGGTCGCGACCTTGACCACGGGCGGCTCGACGCTGGGTGCGGTGTTCAGCCCCGACGGCAAGTTGGTGGCAACCATCGACTCGCTCGGCGCTGCGACCATCTGGAGCGCCTGAGCGCTGACGACCTCAGCCGGGCCGGGCCAGCTCCTGGGCGTCGGTGAGCGGGATGTCGACGTAGTGCGGCCGGTACCGCGCCGGGTCGCCGCCGCGATGGCTCGGCCACTGCACGTCGATCTGGGAGAGCCCGACGATCAGATCTCCGTTGCCGTCCAGCCACGGCATCGCGATCGGCGCGTAGGTGACCAACCCGTCCGGGCTGCCTCGCGGGACCGCCGGTTGCGTCGAGAGCTGCGTCCATGGTCCCCAGGGATGCTCGGCGGTATCGACCACGAGCTGGTTGCCGAGGAACCCGTCGACCTTGGTGACGCTCAGCCAACGGCCGTCGATGAGGACCGGACGCATCTCGTTCTCGATCCAGTACCTGGACGAGATCGATACCGCGTCGCCGGGTCGCGGCGACCAGCCGTCCGCGGTGCGATACTCCGGGGGCATCTGCAGCTGGCCACGCGGGACCCGCGCCAACCACATCTTGGTGCCCGTGTGTGGACCGTTCGAGTACCCGCCCTCGAGGGAGAGGTTCTGCGCGAAGGAGTTGCCGAACAGGTAGCTGTAGCCGCCGTCGTCGACGACGTCGAACCCGTACACCGGTTGCACCCCCGAGTTCGGGGCTTTCACGAACGACAGTCGTTGCAGGGTCTGCAGGTCGTAGGTCGCCAACCACGTGGCGACCGGATGGACGTTGACGCCGTCGAGTGGATCAGCCGGTACCGGGTCGCGGTGCATCTCGGTCCAGAACAACTTCACCGTGGCACCGTCGACGGATCCCCCGCCGGGCCAGAAGAACCGGTTGAACGACTCACCGTCGCCGGGCTCGAACGAGACAGACGTCTCCGGGGTGCCGCGGACGACCGTCGTGAAGCAGTTGCCGTCCTGGACGAACACAGCGGAGTTCATGTACTGCGCCTGGATCATCTGCGCGGCGGTTCCCGCGTTGTCGACGAAGGGGTCCTGGGCGATCCACAGCGCACGCTGTCCACCGAGGGGCAGGATGCGTGGTGAGTCGTGACCGATCACCGGGCCGACTGCGGCGGCGAAGAACTGGTCGAGCCCCGCGGCCGAACGGTCTTCGAGGCACCCCGCGTCGGATGTCACGTAGTCGGCCGACAGCAGGCGTTCGACGCTGCGTGCCGGTTGTCGCTCGCCGATCACGAGGGGCGCGTCGACCGCGAGGTTCGTCTCCGCGACGACGAACATCCCGGTCAGCCCGCCCGCCAGCACGGCCCCGAGCAACACCTCGATGACCCGCCCACGGATGTGGCTCTCCAGATCTCCATGCGCGCGCGTCAAGCGCGCTCCGCTTCTCACTTCCCCCATGGAGCGGCAATGTACTTCACCGGAGAAGCATGTGTTGCAACGACTTGAGGCGTCGGTGGCCGCTGGGCACGGCCGATCGTGCCCAGCGGATCACCTCAGCTCGACGTCAGACGGTCCACGCCGTGACGAACGTTTCCGCGCCTGCCTGGATGGACTCGATCGACATCGGCCGATCAGTGGTGTCGCCGTTCGCATCGATGCCGAACTGGTTGCCGGTCAGCGACGTCGCGGCGGGAACGGCGACGCCCGAGAACGCGGTCCTCGTGACGTCGGCGCGGGTTCCGTCCGATGCGGCGATCGCGGCCAGCACGAACTGCATCGCGACCGCTGCTTCGTACGCATAACCGGCCACGAGCGGGTGCCCGTAGGCCGCTTGGAAGTCGGCGAGGAACTTCGCCGGAACCGGGCCAGCGGCAGCTATCTCCGAGACCGGCAACCCACCCGTCGTGAGGTACATGCCCTCTGCTTCGGGCACTGCATCGATGTCCGGGTACCCCAGGAAGCCGTCGGCGGCGATCAGGCGAACGGTTGCGTCGTTCGCGCCGAGGACCGCGACCTTGTCGCGGATCAGCTGAGCGCCGTTGTTCTGCGCCAGGCCGGCGAGGAAGACGCAGTCCGGGTGCTTCGACGCGAACCCTTGGAACAAGGCCGAGTAGTTGGCGGCAGCCGGGTTCCATGTCGCTTGACCGACGATCGTGAGGCCGTTCTCTGCAGCAGCCGAGACGAACTCTGCTGCGACGTGCGATCCATACGCCTCGCCGTCGTCGAGGGCGACGCACTTCGAGAGATGCAGGTTCTTGCCGGCGAAGCCGGCCGCCCCGGCGCCCTGGGCGTCGTCGGGCGGGATCACCCGGGCGAAGTTGCGCTGCCCTGCTGGGTAGTACTGATCGGGCTCGCCGGACTCGTACGGCTTGGTCAGGCCGATGCGGGTGTTGGCGGGCGAGACGATCAGCATCGGTCCGGACGGATCTTGGTCGAGAACCGGGATCTCGATCGCCGAGCAGTCCGAGTTCCACGTGCCGATCACGGCCACCTCGTCGGCCGTGGCGACGTGTGTCGCCGCGTTCGACGCACAGGTGGCGGCATCCCAGCCTCCGGCGGCAGCTGTCGAATCGTCGTCCTGACGAAGCGTCACGGTGTACGCCCCGGCGCGTCCGCCGGCCTGGTCGAGGACGAGCTTGGCCGCGAGGTTGGCGTCGGCCACGACGTCGGCCGGCCCCTGCAACGGGAGATCGGTGGCGACGATCAATTGCCGCGCGGGGGGAGGGGCCGTCGTCGCCTCGGTCGAGGCCGGCGCGGACGTCGGATCCGTCGGCGGAACCGAGTCGGTGGACTCGGTCGTGGCCGCCGGTGCAGAGACCGCCACAGCCGTTGTTTCCGACGTGGTCCCGACCGTCCGATCCGTGGCCGGTGCCGAAGTCTCGATCGTCGACGTCGCGACGGTGTTGGGAGCCGAGGACGTCGGACTCGTCGGCGTCGTCGAGGCCGAGGAGGAGCACCCTGCGGTGAGGATCATTCCGGTCAGCGCAGCCGTCCAGCGTAAGAGTCCACTGCGGCTTCGATTCGTTGCTCGTGGCGAGATCGAGCGTGTCCGCTGTGCAGTGGTGTTGTTGTCCATGCACGCTCATCGCTCGATCGGCCCGCACTTCCGTCGCGTCCATGGTGATTTCCTGTGAGGTCGATTTGAGGGCACGGTCCGGGGAGGCTCGCGTAGAGTGGCCACCAGCAACGTCCAGGCATGATCGTCGACCACCGGGAGCCCCCTCTTGCAAGATCTTGATGTCATCGTCGTCGGCGCAGGCATCGGGGGATTGACCACCGCAGTCGCGCTGCTGCGCACGGGGCACCGGGTTCGGGTCA
>JAOBWQ010000365.1 GCA_025463425.1 Ilumatobacteraceae bacterium
CGACTGCGAGTGCCGATGGGAGGAGGAGCCGCCGTACCGATCGGCCGCGACGTGTTGCCTTCGGAACCGGACGCAGACGCGGAGGCCGTGGCGCGAACCGTCCGGCCACCAAGGCCACGGCAGCGGCTGCGAGCAGCCCGGCGACGAGGTTCACGTCGAACCTCGCACCACTCGCTGCATCAGCAACCAGCCGACGATGTTCAACGCGATTCCGGCCGTGACACACACTGTGCCGGCAGGGGTGAAGACGAACCGTTGCACCGACCGGCTGGTCGCCACGCTCCACCCGCCGAACGCCAGCGGAAGCACGGTGAGGATGCGCGCCGACAACCGGGCCTGGGAGCTCTGGGCGCGGCGCTCCATCGCGATCGCGTGGCGCTCGCGGAGCGTCGTCGCGGCGCGGTCCAGGGACTGGCTGATGTTGCCGCCTTGGCTTGCGCAGAGCCGGACGGCGTGGATGGCCAGGCTGAGATGTGGATGGGTGGACGGCTGGCGGTCGAGCGCCTGCTCCACGGTCTGACCAGCTGCCAGCGCCGCTGCCGCAGGAGTGAGCGTGCTCGCCAGCGGCGACGTGGCGATGGCTGCCGCGAACGCTGGTCCCAACGCCTCGCCGCTGGCACAGTGCCGCGCGGTTCGGTCCAGCAACGCAGCGACGAGCGCCGCATCCACGCCGCCGCGCGAACGTCGTCGATCCTCGAGGCGCACACGCAGCGTCTCGACGATGCCTTGGACTGCGGATCGGCGCGGCGGTGCCGGCTCCGAGGTGACTTCCAGATCCGCGGACAGGCGGCGAGCCACTCGGTGCCGCGACATTCGGCCGGCGAACGCCGACCCGATGACCGCCACCAACAACGCCACGCTGCCGGCGGTGGCCGCGCTCATCGTCGACCTCGTCGTCGTGGTGCGGTGACCGAGCCGCGTGCGACGAGGTTGCGGTGCGTACCCCCCGTGCCCGGCTCGGCGAGCTCGAGGACGTCGGAGATGCGCCGCCGGCCTGCGCCGTCGCGCTCGACGTGCACGACGACGTCGATGCTGGTCGCGATCGCGTCGCGCACCGCATCGAGCGGCCACGCGGGGCTGTGCTGGGCGACGAGTGCCTCGAGCCGCCGGAGCGCGTCTGACGGTCCGTTGGCGTGGCAGGTGCTGAGCGATCCGCTGTGGCCGGTGTTCAGCGCGCCCAGCATGTCGACCACCTCGGCGCCACGCACTTCGCCGACGACGATCCGGTCGGGGCGAAGCCGCAGGGCGGTGCGGACGAGATCGGTCATCGTCACCGCAGGTGTTCCGTCGACCGTCGCAGGACGGGTCTCGAGGCGCAGCACGTGCGTTGCGCCGAGCCGCAGTTCGGCGGTGTCCTCGAGTGTCACGATCCGTTCGGTCGGGCCGACGAGCGAGGCGAGGACGTTGAGGAGGCTGGTCTTGCCTGACGACGTCGAGCCGCTGATCAACACGTTGCAGCGGGTGTCGACCAGCTCTGTCAGCACCGCGGCGATCGCCGGATCGGCGAACTCGTCGATGGTGCGGCGGCGCACGCCGAAGCGGCGCAGCGTCATGCACGGTCCGTCGACCGCGATCGGCGCGATGACGGCGCAGACGCGCGATCCGTCGGCCAGACGCGCGTCGACGATCGGTGAGAGGCGATCCAGTCGACGCCCGAGCGGGCTGATGATGCGTTCGAGCAACCGCGGCGTGACGTCGTCGGCCAGCCTGCCGGCGAGGGCGATCGCCCCGTCGCGCTCGATCCACACGTCGCCGCCGTTGTTGATCATGATCTCGTCGACCGTCGGGTCGGCGAGGTAACGCTGGAGGGGGCCGAGCCCCTGCGCGTGGGCGATGGCCGACCGGGCCGAGGCCTCGACGTCGCGGTCTGAGCCGAGCGGCAGCAGCTGGCGGGCGAAGCTTCGCGCGTGCGCCAGCAACGCTGCCGACGGCTCACCCGAACGGCTCGTCGGCTCAGCGACGAGCGCGTCGAGCGGAAGCTCCGCGAGACGCGCACAGATCGCCGCGGTGGCCTGTTCGGTGTTCACGCCACCAACGCCCGCAGCGAGGACGACAGCGGCCGCGGCATGCGTGCCAGCAACAGTCCGGCATCGACTGCACGTGCGACGGCGGGGTCGAGTGTCACCTCGGCCACCACCGGCGCGCGGAGGGCAGCTGCGACGTCGTCGGCGCGCAGCGCGCGACCGGGCTCGTGCACCACGATGATTCCCGTTGGAACCAACGCGCTGGCGGCGGCGCGGCGCAGCGCGAGGTAGCACGGTCGGATCACGAGCAGGCGCTGTTGAGCGGCGATCAGCAAGCCCGCCGGCGGTGGCCCGGTGCCCGCGTCGATCACGGTCGGCGCCGGGCGGTCGGCGAGGTGGTGGGCGAGCTCGGCCCAACGCGGATGCGTCGACGGTGGTGAGGCCGAGCCGCGCGGCACGACGCGCAGACCGTCGGACGCGGCCACGCCGAGCGCGTCGATGGCGTGCGCCGGTGCGGTGGTCGACGCAGCCCAATCGAGCACGCCCGGTCCACTCGGCTCAGCGATGCCGAGCGCGGCCGGGACGTCGCCAGCGGCATCGATCAGCCATGTTGGCTCCGAACCGCCGGCCATCAGCATCGCCAGCGCGCAGGACACGACGGTCGTGCCGCTGCCACCCTTGGCTGCCCAGCACACGGTGAGCATGTCCACCCCCGGACGACGATCCGTCCCTCAGGACCGGATCGTCAGTTGGTTTCGACGAGGGGGAAGCTCGTTGGCAACCTATCCAGGCCCAGCGATGGAGCCAACCTCGTTCCGCAACCGTTGGCCGTGACGGGCGGAGCGGTGCCAAGTCGTGTCCGTGCAGAGCAGGACGTTGTCGCCCCGGTTCTGCACGGACGACTCGTTCAGGAGCTCTTGACCTTCTTCGCAGCGAATGCCAGAAGACCGACCAAGCCGAGGATGAGCAGGATTTTCTTCATCCGGGCAGCCTAGACCACTGCGTCGGAAACGGTTCGAACAGGCCGGCACCGGGTACCGGCGCCGTGTGATCGCATCCGAGACCCAGGCACCGACGACCACCGAACACCCTCTGCTCGACGAACTGCGCAGGGCAGTTCCGCTGCTGGTCGTCGTACCCGCGATGATCCTCGCGCTCTGGGGTGCTGGGGTGCTGGTCATCCACTCGCGGGTCGACGACTGGGATCTGCACTTCGACAAATGGCTCGCGGCCCGCCGCACGCCGTGGCTGAACACGGCGACCGAATGGGGCACGTACCTCGCCGAGACCATCCCGGTGATCATCATCCTGCTGGCCGCGATGATCATCGCTCGTCGACGAACCGGGAACTGGCGCGCGTCGGTGTTCCTCGCCGTCGTGGTCGGCGGCGAGAAGCTCGTCTACTTCGCTTCGTCGACGTTGGTCGCTCGCGCCCGGCCGCCGCTGCCGACGCTCGACAACACCTACGCGACCTCCAGCTTCCCTTCCGGCCACGTCGGAAGTGCGATCACCCTGTACGCGGCAATCGCGATCGTGGTCGGCGCGTGGCGTGGCCGGCGTTGGTTCATCGCGCTGATGACGGTGATGGTCGTGTTCGCATGCATCGTCGCCTTCTCACGCATGTACCGCGGCTTCCACTACCCGAGCGACGTGATCGCCGGCGCGATCGTCGGCACGGTCTGGGTCCTGGCGAGCCTGCGGGTGTTGCGCCCCATTCGTCACGACTAAGGTCGCCGCCGGAGGTGTCCGGGTGCCTGGTGGACTCCGCCGCCTTCAAAGCGGTTGGGACGAGCGATCCTCGTCCGGCGGGTTCGATTCCCGTCCACCTCCGCCAAAGAACACCAGGGCAGAGGCTTGCGCCGCCCCTGCGGCGCGCTCGACGATCTGCATCGGCAACTGCCTCGCATCCGGAGCGTAGAGCGGGCATCCGGCGCCAACATCCGATCCGCGGTGGGATATCGCCGGAGCACAATATGTCAAGCTTCTGAGATGACGGGGCGATCCGCGTTCAGCGGTGGCGATCAGGAGTACTTGCGCGACGTTCAGTACG